>NZ_OZ035017.1:1200000-1500000 GCF_964031245.1 Rickettsiella endosymbiont of Miltochrista miniata | reverse complement strand
CTCCTCCGGTCAATGTAAGACAAGCTTGTATACTATCTTCATCTTGACTGATGACTTTACTTTCGGTACACCAAGGAAGAAATTCACTATATTTTTCAATATGATTGACCAGTCTGTACATCTCAGACACATTGTAAGGCACTTCTAAAGAATGTTGAATAAATGGCATAATTATGGTTCAGGGCGACTCTCGTTAATATGTTTGCTATGCTTGGACCTATGATTGCTAAAACAGGTTTGAGTATATCCGATGAATTCTAAGAAAGCATTGCAAGACACAACTATTGCCTTAAATAGACGCGCTCGCCATGATTATTTTATTGAACAATCTATTGAGGCTGGTTTGGTTTTGCAGGGTTGGGAAGTCAAAAGTCTTCGTAGTGGGCGGGCTCAGTTAACCGAGAGCTATGTCGTGCTAAAAAATGGCGAGGCTTGGCTTTTAGGTTGTCATATTACGCCTCTAACAACAGTGTCTACCAATCATAGCCGTCCGGATCCAACTCGTACACGTAAGCTCTTACTCAATGAGCGAGAACTGAGTAAATTTGCTGGGAGCATTATGCGTAAAGGCTATACCCTAATCGCATTAAAACTTTATTGGAAAAAGAATCGGGTCAAGTTAGAAGTCGGTTTAGCCAAGGGTAAACAGGAACATGACAAGCGGGCTAGTATTAAGGAAAAGGATTGGCAACGTGAAAAAATGCGTTTAGGACGCTATATCAGGTAGGAATTATACCTACATTTAAAATATTGAGCCGTGTTTTGCAAAGCTTATCTGAAAGAGCCTTATAAATGAGGTATAATAAGCGCTTGGGGGCGATCGGCTTCGACGCCGGTTACAAACCCTGAGGTGCATGTCGAGGACGCAACTTTGCCTCGTTAATCATGTTGCAAACCTATAGTTGCAGAAAATGACAACTATTTCGCTGAAAAAGACGTTGCTATTGCTGCCTAATCGGTAGTTAATTTTGTAACGTTGGCGCTGCCTAAACAGCAGCCGGCGCCATGAACTCCATAGGCTTGTATGTGGAGGTAGTGGTCATAACTGACAAGCTCGTAGTCTAGCCCCTTCTGAGGCGAAAACTATTAAAACCAAACAGAATCGTCGGTCAATTCCCTGTCAATCGGAGATGGATCGATAAAATTTAAAGATTGTACTAAACATGTAGTGCCAAAGGCAGCGGACTGGCGGACGTGGGTTCGATTCCCACCGCCTCCACCAATTTTAAATTTTCTCAAGAATCTTGAGCTCGATACGGATTAGGATTTTTAGAGATGCGAATAGTATAGTTCACAGAAGCTGGAATCTAATAAGGAAGCTCACCTAAGCTATATTTGGCCTACCGGATCCCCCTAGTGACAACCTCCTTAAAAAAGAATAGACTACCGGCTCGTTAGAAAAACATGATTAATATTTATGGAAAACCTGGTTGTTATTGTCCTAGGCCTTAATGAAAATCAGCTTACTGATCAAGTATTTCGATTGGTTGCTCACAGCGGTTGCCATATTGTTGATGCGCGTGTAAATACCACCGCAATACATGTCACGATGACCTTATTGATTGGTGGCGCCTGGAATACCATAGCTAAATTTGAAACGCTCATAAAAAAATATGAAGGCCAAGTTTTGGTTGCACGTACGCAATTTAGAGGTGCACAACCCGATAGTTTTCCTTACTCCTCTTATATTGTGGCACCTGATATACCTGATGTTTTAGCTAAGATTACTCAGTTTTTATCTGAGCAGGAAGTAACACTTTACAACCTTCATATAGAATCATATAAAGCTCCAATAACAGAGGCAGCAATGCTTGGTATATCTTTGTCATTTGGTTTTCCAGCACATCATTTAGTAGCTGATTTTCGCGAACATTTTATTGTGTTTTGTGATGAAAACAATTTTGATGTGGCTATGGAGCCCCAGAAAAATTAGATCTGTTTTTCTTTAAATATTATTAGTTAATATGTTAGCAATAAATAAACCTGCACCAAATTTTAGTTTGCCTGCTACTAGCAGTAAAATTGTAAGTTTAAAGGATTTAATTGGTAAAAATATTGTTTTGTATTTTTATCCTAAAGATTGCACGTCGGGCTGTACGCAGGAAGGAAAAGATTTCGCAGAAAATTATAAAAAATTCGCTTCCCTAAATACAATAATTTTAGGAGTATCCCGTGATAGCCTGAAGTTACATGAAAAATTCAAATCAGAGCAGCAATTTCCTTTTGAGTTATTATCTGATGCCGAAGAAAAAGTATCTAAGTTATATGAAGTATTAAAAGAAAAAATTATGTACGGCCGAAAATCTTACGGAATAGAAAGAAGCACTTTTTTGATTGATAAACAAGGTATTTTGCGACGGGAATGGAGAAAGGTAAAAGTGCTCGGTCATGTTGAAGCAGTTTTACAAGCGATTGGCGAATTAAGTTGAGACCATTAGCATAATTTATTTTTATGCACAGCTATCTTTTTGTAAGAAATAGCATTAAGAATAGCTTTTACCACGCTAGCTAGAGGGATAGCAAAAAACACCCCCCAGAATCCTAGTAAACCTCCGAATATAAGTACTGCGATAATAATAGTTACCGGATGTAAATCAACTGCTTCAGAAAATAAGAAAGGTACTAACACATTGGCATCTAACGTGATAATTAAAGCATAAACTGCAACCAGATATCCAAAATGCGCAGTCCATCCCCATTCCAAAAATCCGATAATAAGAACGGGAATAGTTACCATGACAGCCCCTATATAAGGGATGATTACCGAAATCCCAACTAATACGCTGAGTAATATAGCGTATTGAAGACCAAGTATTGCGAAAGCTAGATAAGTAATTATCCAGACTATCAACATCTCTAAAGCTTTTCCTCTTACATAATTACCTGTTTGTGCAAGAACTTCTGTCCAGACCTGAGAAATTAATCGACGTTTTTCAGGTAAATATTGAATCAGCCAGGTGATTATTTTTTTTTCATCCAATAAGAAAAAATAAACTAACAATGGGACTAATACGAAGTAAATGGCAAATGCAATGACATTGGGAATGTAGCCTAATGAAGCAGATAATATTCCTTGTCCAGAATGTGTTAATTCAGCTTTAAACTGAGTAATCCACTCTTGAATTTGACTGGCCGAAGTATAACCTGGGTAACGAGTGGGGAGATATAAGAGTAGTGCTTGGCCTTTTGCAGTCATAGCCGGGAGTTCAGCTATTAAATTACTTAATTGGCGAAATAGCAACGGCAATAAACCCACAATCCCCAGGATAACCAAGCCTACAAAACTGATATAAACACCCAAAACAGCCGCAATTCGAGGTAAACCAAGTTTTTTTAAGGAGCTAATGGGCCATTGTAACAAATAGGCCATTACAACACTGACAAATACAGGAGCTAAAATTTTCCCCAAGGAGGCGAAAACAATAATAATAAACAACAGGAATAGCCATAAAATAGCCAATTCTGGGTCGAGAAAATATCGGGCAAACCAGTTTTTAACAAGTTGTAGCATAATTTAAATCGCTACTTTCATGAAGTATGAGTAGATGAAGTCTATTGAACAGATCCGTTAAAGTCAAAAATATACTTTTCGCCCTTGGATTTTTTGTCTGTGTTGCTACTTATTCCCATTCTATCGTTGCAGGAGGTTTTCCCGAAATATCATAAACCACTCGAGAAATACCAGCCACCTCATTAATAATTCGATTTGATACAGTCTCAAGTAAATGATAAGGCAGATGTGCCCAGCGAGCCGTCATAAAATCTATGGTTTCTATAGCGCGGATCGCAATAATTGGAGCATATTGACGAGCATCTCCAATAACTCCGACAGAATTTACCGGTAAAAAAACGCAGAAAGCTTGGCTTATTTTGTTGTAATAATTTTGTGCACGTAACTCTTCTTGTAAAATAAGATCTGCTTTACGGACAAGGTTAATATTTTTTTGATTGACTTCCCCTAAAACGCGTATGGCTAATCCAGGACCCGGAAAAGGATGTTTATATACAAGTTCTGGCGGCAAACCTAATTCTAAGCCCAATTCACATACTTCATCCTTAAATAATTCACGTAAGGGTTCCAATAACTTAAGTTTAAGCGTATCTGGAAGGCCGCCTACATTGTGATGAGATTTAATAGCATGGGCTTTTTGAGTACTTGTACCCGCGGATTCAATGACATCAGAATAGATAGTGCCTTGTGCTAACCAAGCTATATCTGGGTATTTACTGGCTTCAGTTTCGAATATTTCAACAAATAAATTACCGATGGCTTTGCGTTTCTCTTCGGGATCAGTAATTCCTTTTAAGACGTTTATAAAGCGCTCAGAAGCATCGATTTTTACAACTGAGATATGCATATCATCTGCTAAAGCTTGAATAGCAGAATCTTTATCGGTGATACGGAGTAAGCCGGTATTGACAAAGACACATAATAATTGTTTGCCAATAGCTTTGTGTAATAAGGCGGCTAAGACAGTAGAATCGACACCACCTGAAAGTGCGAGTAAAACCTTTTCTTTGCCTACCTTCTCTTTTATTTCCGCAATCTCATGTTCCAAAATTTTAGGTGCTGTCCAGCTCGGTTGACAGTGGCAAATTTTTTCCACAAAACGAGCCAATATTTTTTTTCCTTGACGCGTATGAGTCACTTCTGGATGAAATTGTAACCCATAAAAATGGCGTGTTGGATCTGCCATGCCAGCAATGGGAGTGTTAGGCGTGTTTAATATAATAACAAAGCCAGGAGGGAGTTGTTCAACATGATCACCATGACTCATCCAGACATCCAATAACGCATTTTTTTCATTTTTTGGATTATCTCGAATATGGGTTAGCAGTTCAGTTTCTATAGTTACTAAAGCTGGAGCATATCCGAATTCTCGGTTTGCACAAGAAACGACTTTGCCGCCAAGTTGCTCCGCCATGGTTTGCATGCCATAACAAATCCCTAAAACCGGACAACCTAAGTTAAATACGATTTTTGGTGCTCGCGGAGTGGTGTTTGAGGTAACGGTTTCAGGCCCTCCGGACAAGATAATTCCTTTTGGTGCAAAAGCTAAAATTTCAGCCTCTGAGATATCAAAAGGATGGATTTCGCAATAAACATGCAATTCACGAATGCGTCGCGCGATTAACGGCGTATATTGGGAGCCAAAATCGAGAATTAATATGCGTTCTTGTGGGATAGTCATCTTAAGGTACACTCCGTTTTTATTAGAGATTTAATTTTAAGTTTCATAAAAAATGTTAAGAATTACTGAGAGTTGATATCGAGAAATATTCAATCTTCGCGGTAATAATTAGGAGCTTCTTTAGTAATTGCCACATTGTGCACATGGCTTTCTCTTATGCCGGCAGCGGTTAGTTTTATAAACTGTGCCTTTTTATGGAGATCGGCAATATCAACGCTTCCTGTATATCCCATTCCGGCTCTAACTCCACCTAGTAAATGGTGAATAACTGTTTGCAAAGGACCCTTGTAAGGTATTCTTCCTTCTATGCCCTCTGGAACTAGTTTATTTGATTCTAAAGCATCTTGAAAATAACGATCCGATGATCCTTGTTGCATGGCCCCTAAAGAGCCCATGCCGCGATAGGCTTTGTAAGGTTGACTTTGATAAAGCTCTATTTCTCCGGGGGCCTCTTCAGTACCCGCAAACAAGCTGCCTATCATGACAGCATGTGCGCCAGCAGCCAGTGCTTTACAAAGATCTCCTGAATAACGAATTCCACCATCAGCAATGATGGTTACTGGCTTTCCTTTTAGGGCCGCAGCAACGTTCATGATGGCTGTAATTTGGGGGACACCTACACCCGTCACGATTCGAGTTGTACAAATTGAACCTGGTCCCACACCTACCTTTATAGCATCTGCACCTGCTGTCGCTAGGGCTTGTGCCGCATCAGCAGTGGCAATATTTCCAGCTATAAGAGAAACGTCAGGATATTTAGTCTTTAACCATTTAACCATGTCGAGAACACTTTGAGCATGGCCATGTGCAGTATCAACACAGATTATATCAGCACCTGTTTCAATCAATGCGGCTGCACGTTCTTTTGCATTGATACCAATGCCTACAGCTGCGCCTACGCATAACTGGCCACGTGGATCTTTAGTAGCGAAGGGTTTTTCTTTGGTTTTTTGTAAATCTTTTGCTGTCATTAAACCTCGACAACGAAATTGGTCGTCGACAATCAAGATTTTTTCTAAGCGATGTCGATGTAGTAACTCTATTATCTCTTCCGGCGTAGCCTGTTCTTTGGCTGTAATGAGTTGTTCTTTAGGGGTCATCACTTGAGAGGCAGGTTGATCTAAGCTCTCTTCGAATCGTATGTCTCTATGCGTGACTATACCTACTAATTGGTCCTTTTCGATAACGGGTATCCCTGAAATTGAATAAGTAGCCATTAGTTTAAGTAATTCTCGTAAAGTTGTTTCCGGAGCAACGGTGATGGGATTTCTTACCATCCCATTTTCAAAGTTTTTTACCTTTCTAATTTGTTGGGTTTGGGTTTCTATAGACATATTTTTATGAATAATGCCTAAGCCACCTTCTTGAGCAAGCGCTATCGCAAGCTTAGCTTCTGTGACTGTATCCATAGCTGCAGAGATCAAAGGAATTTTTAAATTAATTCTAGAAGTTAATTTCGTTTCCAGCGATACATCTTTAGGTAAAACCATCGAATGATTGGGGAGTAATAGTATATCGTCAAATGTTAAGCCTTCTGAAATTATTTTCATAATATATAAGTAAATAATAAAACTGAATAAAATTGCGTAGAAGGTACCTTATAGCCCCCCCTCAAGTCTAGTGGCCGAAAAATAAAAAACCATATTTGGTCTTAAGTAGGCTAGCATTTTTTATCTATTTTTAGTTAACTACTTGAGTTAAAATAATTTTTTTAAGCTTAATAAATATCTCTTACAAGGAGACTGACCATTATGTCCCAGGCATTACTTCAACGTAATTTAGATACTCCCGGCGCACGACTTAAATATTTACGCTCGATTCTGCGATTAACTAGGGCGTATATAGAAAAAAAATATAAATTGCCAGAAATTACTTTGAAGTCTTGGGAAAATAGTATGCTCAAGATTTCCAAAAACGGCATTAAACGCTGCGTAGCTGTCTATAAAAATGAGGGCTTAATAGTGGATGAGTCTTGGATTGCCGACGGGAAAGGATTAGACCCTACAATTAGACTTTCATTAGGTCATTATTTTGCAATGCCTAGCGAGATTGTCAATTTACCTATCGATGAAGATGATGAGATTGCTATGATGCGAGACGCACAGGAGTTTCGAGATCGTTATTCTAATGCAGTAGTCATGATAGTTTCTAACGATGAAATGAGTCCTCATTATAGAGCTGGAGATTATGTGGGGGGACGACTTAGATCCAGCAATGAATTTGACTCGATGGTCAACAAGGACTGTATCATTTATTTGAAAGGTGGTGGACAATACTTCCGGCGACTTTTTAAAGATTCTTTAGGGCGCTTTAATCTTGCTTGTTTGAATCCTATGGGAAGAACGGCAGAACCTATCATTTTCGATGCGGATATAGAAGCTGCCGCAGCAATTATTTGGATTCGAAGAAAAGACGAATAAATATATTCTTCGCACTTGAGATTGTCTGTGTATCGCGGGGATCGCAATCCTTATGTATGCCAATACACTCCGGTTGCTTTATTCTCACGGTGCCCTGCCAAAAATCCAATTGCTGTGAGTATACTACGCAAAAAATAAGGTGTTTCAATTCAAGGTGTAGTTGACTTCTCTTTCAATGATCTTACTAAGGTCATGTTTAAGTCGCATAAGCTGCGTATAATATTTAGCGAGAAACCTATAATGATTAAATTTAGAAAGTCCAGTGGCTAATACAATCATATAGTCTAGATGATTTTGCTTATGTATGAGCATTAAGCCATTTTTCATGCCATGTAGTGATCGCTGTCTCATGACTTCTTTTCCGAAAGAATCGATATAGTCTATTTCTGAAAAAGCTATTATATTTCTCTGAGATAATTTTTTAGCTTGAATTAATGGGTCATTCTTGGTTATTTGATTTTTGTCGAAATAAATTTGCCATTCTAATCGGGAAATAAGAGAAATGAGTTTTTTTTGGGCATGGTCTTCTATACCCACAGCAAAATAATCGATGGGAGGGATGCTAATGTTATTAATATAATCGAAAAAGGTAGATCGTGTAGACTCCCTGCAGATAGGAGTATAATGATATTCCTTCATGGAAAAAAGACCTCATTGGACAAAGATGCAAGTAAGCTTTAACTTAGTATGAGTTAGTATTTTAAGGCTTTACATGCTATAAATGAGGAATATTTTATCATATTTCTTTATCAAAAGAAGATATTTATACTAAGTATTATGGGATTTGTATGTTTCCACTATATCAGGTTAATGCAAAGCCGCTCGTTATTGCTCATCGTGGAGGAGCGGGGCTATGGCCTGAAAATACCTTATTTGCCCTACAAGAGGCAGCAAAACTAGGGGCAGATTTAAGTGAGATTGATATTCATATGACTAGAGATGGTGTTTTAGTCGCTATCCATGATGAATCAATCGATCGCACAACCAACGCTAAAGGATTGGTGCAAGATCTTACATTGGCAGAATTGAAAAAATTAGATGCAGGATATCGTTGGACTAATGACGAAGGTCGTACTTTCCCTTTTCGGGGTCAAGGAATTAAAATTCCAAGTTTAAACGAAATCTTTGCGGCCTTTCCAAGGCAAGTTATTAATATAGAGATAAAGCAGAATGACCCGCCTATTGTGGCTGCATTAAGAGAGCTTATAAATCAGCATAAGAAAACTAAACAAGTATTAGTGTCCGCTTTTAATTCACGCACCATGAAAGTCGTGCGCAGGCTCTGTCCTAATATTGCCACAGCTGGTACGGAAGTAGAGATGGATCGCTTTTCGAAATTGAGTAAGTTATTTTTAACGCGACCCTTTTTATTATCTGCTACGGCTCTAGAAGTTCCCTACGAAATGGTAACTGGACATTTTGTAAAGGCAGCACATAAAAAAAATATTCGGGTTGATGCTTGGACTGTCAACGAAGTTGAAGATATGGAAAGGCTATTAGCTTTAGAGGTTGATGGTATATTAACGGATTTTCCGGATAGGATGCTGAATTTGGTCCGCAAGATAGTCAGTTCAACCTAAATAGATGAAAAGTTCCAAAAATCTTGTAACCTTTTATGATGATAAGAATAGCGGCTTTTTAAGATATATCCCCATAAGACCCTCTTTAAGATCTCCAAAACGCGCTTTAGATACCCTGGGCATATAAAAGCCTATAGTGCCGGGCTATTAAGTCTGTATAATACTTTCCTATATTCAAAAATAAATAATTAGTTAGAACAAAAGTTAGAGGCATTTATGACAATTCAAAAGACCCTTTCTATTATCAAACCTGATGCAGTCAAAAAAAATTGCATAGGTGAGATTACTAAAAGATTTGAAAATTGCGGATTAAAAGTTATTGCAGCGAGAATGGAGAATTTGAAAAAAGATCAAGCTGAAAAATTTTATGCAATTCATAAAGAAAGACCTTTTTTTACTGAACTGGTTGAGTTTATGTGTTCAGGGCCAGTGATGATACAGGTTTTAGAGGGGCCTAATGCGATCCTGAAAAATCGTGAATTGATGGGTGCCACTGATCCTAGACAAGCCCTCCCAGGTACTATTCGCGCTGATTTTGCCGAAAGTGTGGGGCAAAATGCTGTTCACGGATCGGATAGTATTGATACCGCTAGAGAAGAAATTGCTTTCTTTTTTACGTCCGATCAATGTTTTGGCGAAGGTTCTAAATAATGGATATGCCGTTAAAGAATTTACTTGATTTGGACCGAGAAGGAATGCAACTCTTTTTTCAAGAATTAGGAGAAAAGCCCCGTTATAGGGCACAACAGGTTTTAAAATGGATTCATCAAATAGGTATTAAGGATATCGATCTGATGAGTAATTTAAGTAAATCATTGCGTTCAAAACTTAAATCTATAGCACAGATTGATTTGCCAGAAATTGTTTTTGAAAAGCAATCTGCTGACGGGACTAGAAAATGGCTGTTGCGACTTAGCGATGGTAATTGTATCGAAACGGTTTTTATCCCGGAGGTAAATAGAGGTACTTTGTGCGTTTCATCGCAAGTAGGCTGTGCATTGAATTGCAGTTTTTGTTCAACTGCACAACAAGGGTTTAGTCGTAATTTAACTGTTGCAGAAATTATTGGACAGGTATGGTTGGCGGTGCGGGGCTTGTCAGACGGATCTTTACGACATGATCATACTGTCAGTAATATTGTGATGATGGGCATGGGCGAGCCTTTATTAAACTTTGATAATGTCGTTAAAGCAATGAACCTGATGATGGATGATTTTGCTTATGGTTTTTCTAAACGGCGGGTTACTTTAAGTACTTCTGGCATAGTTCCTGCATTGCGACGCTTATCTGAAGTAAGTGAGGTAGCCCTTGCTGTATCTTTACATGCGCCTAACGATGAACTAAGAAATCACTTAGTTCCCATCAATAAAAAATACCCTCTTTCTGAATTACTAGAAGTGTGTCGAAATTATTTCAAAGGTGATAATAGAAGACGTATTACTATGGAATATGTCATGTTAGAAGGAATTAATGATCAACCCGAACATGCGCGACAGCTAATAAAAATTTTAGAAGGTATTCCTGTTAAAATAAATTTAATCCCTTTTAACCCTTTTCCTAATACGATTTATCAGCGTTCTTCTCCAGGGGTGATTGAAAATTTTAAAAATATTTTAATGAAAGCAGGGCTCAACGCGATAACGCGGAAAACCAGAGGAGAAGATATTGATGCAGCATGCGGCCAATTAGTAGGACGAGTTCAGGATAGAAGCTATCGCAGCAAAGAACGTCAAAAAGTGATTCCTCTTTTACTTGAATCAGTTGCGGGAATTTGATGGAATTAAAAAATAATGGGAGGGTAAGTGATATCGAAATTAAAGCAATTTGTCATCCTTTTTTTAATAGTAACTCTTACAGCATGTAGTATTTTTTCTAAATCAAAAACTCAGGTATCAGGACCACAAGCGTCCGATGTTAATGTGCAATTAGGTTTAGCTTATTTACAAAATGGCGATGTACAACGTGCGCATCAAAAGTTATTGCTTGCTGAACAACAATCTCCCGGATCCTTGCAAGCTCAAGGCGCAATGGGTTACTTCCTAGAAAGCACGGGAAGTCTGCCTTCTGCAGATGCATACTATCGGAGGGCAATAGCACTTAATTCAAAATCCGGTGCTGCGCAAAATAACTATGGAACTTTTTTGTGTCGTCGGGGTCGTTATTCTGAAGCGGATCAGCATTTTTTATTAGCATTACAAGATCCCAGTTATCTTAATACGGCACAAGTCTATGAAAATGCAGGTTTATGTGCTATGCAGGTACCTGATACTAAAAAAGCCATGGACTATTTTACCCAAGCTATTACTCAGGATCCTAAACGCGCGATATCTTGGTTGGAATTAGGTAGAATAAGTTATCAAGCAAAGGATTATCAACAAGCTCAGCAATATCTAGATCATTATATGCAGCTTGTTAAAGAACCTACAGCCAACGCCTTATGGTTAGGAGCAGTTTTAGCTAGAGCTTTGGGAAATCAAACAGCGGCAGGTAGCTATACTTTAATGTTACAAACAAGATTTCCTCTTTCTGACGCCTACAAGGCATTAATACAAACACCTAAATCGAAAACCAAACAAAAAAGTAAACAACTTTATTATTAATTATGGCGGAAAAAATACAAGCAATACGTGGCATGAATGATATTCTGCCGATAGAAATTTTTACTTGGCAGAAAGTTGAAAATACTTTGCGTAAACTTGCCAAACAATATGGATATCAAGAAGTTCGTTTACCTATTCTTGAAAAAACAGAACTGTTTAAACGTTGTATTGGCAATGTAACCGATATTGTTGAAAAGGAGATGTATACTTTTATCGATCGTAATGGAGATAGCTTGTCTTTAAGACCTGAAGGGACTGCCGGTTGTGTCCGAGCTGGTATAGAGCAAGGTTTACTTTACAATCAAATTCAACGCTGGTGGTATTTGGGCCCCATGTTTAGGCATGAACGACCTCAAAAAGGTCGCTATAGGCAGTTTCATCAATTTGGCGTGGAAGTGTTTGGCATGGCTCAACCGCATATTGATGCTGAACTAATTTTGATGTCAGCACGTCTTTGGGAAGAATTAGGCATAAAACATCAATTAAGTTTGCAAATTAATTCACTCGGATCTTCAATATCACGCAAGTCACACAAAGAAAGCTTAGTTAATTATTTTACTCAACAATTAAAATATTTAGATGAAGACTCCCAACGGCGACTACAAACCAACCCATTGCGTATTTTAGATAGTAAGAACCCTGATATGCAGGGGCTCATTGAAAAAGCACCAAAGTTGCTTGATTATCTTGATTCTGATTCCCAACAAGATTTTTGTATTTTACAAGAAATACTCACTAATGCAGATATTTGTTTCACTATAAATCCTCGTTTGGTTCGGGGGTTAGATTATTACAATAAGACAGTTTTTGAATGGATTGTTGCAGATGAGCAGCAAGCCGCTCAAAATACTGTTTGTGCAGGAGGTCGTTACGATAAGTTAGTAGAGCAATTAGGTGGGCATGCAACGCCGGCTGTGGGTTTTGCCATAGGTTTAGAGCGCTTAATTAACTTACTACCTAAAATAAATTCTGCAACCTCCCTCGCAGTTCCTGATATATATTTTATTATGATAGGTGATATGGCTATACAAAAAGGGTTAATTTTTGCAGAATATTTACGTACAGAGTTGCCAGCTATCAGTTTGACACTTGATGTGAGCGGGGATGGAATAAAAGCTCAATTTAAACGTGCGGATAAAAGTGAAGCGCGTTTTGCATTAATTTTGGGAAATGATGAAGTAAAGTCTGACACTTTCGTTATTAAAAACTTAAGAGAAAAAAGCCCTCAAGAAATAATACCCCAAGCCGAAGCAGTACAAAAAATTGCAGGAATGTTAAGCGTATGAATGAACTAATCGCAATAGAGCAAGCTGAGTATGTAAAAAAATGGTGCCGTGAATATGGTTTCGGAATTTTAATAGGTATTATTTTTGCTATTTTTATTAGTTGGGGCTGGAATTACTGGCGTCAAACGAAAGAAAATAATTTGCTTACAGCATCCATGCAGTATGAACGCTTAGTAGCATCAATAGCTGCAAATGAAAATATATCTACATTAAATGGATTGGCGAATGGATTGTTGAAAAATTATCCCTATACACCTTATGCTTCTTTAGCGGCGTTACAATTAGCTAAACTAGCGGTTAATCAAAATAATTTAACTGAGGCTGCGAGTAAATTAGTTTGGATTATCGATCATGGTCACGATCAAGCTTTACAATCTATTGCGCGGTTACGTTTAACGCGAATTTTATTAACTCAAAACCAAGCAAAAGAAGCATTGAACATACTATCTAAAAATGAAGATAAAGCATATATTCCAATTTTTTTGGAGGAAAAGGGAGATATTCTTAATAATTTAGGCCATAGCAAACAAGCATTGCAAAACTATTTAGCAGCTAAGCAAGCTTTGGGAAATATTATTGAGCAACCTCTGTTAGAAATGAAAATTAATAATTTGGCTTACGCTCGATGAGAAATCTAATGAAGAAAATTTATGTCCCCAGTATTTTTATTTGCTTGTTATTTTTAACGGCTTGTGCTGGTTTAGGTGATGATAATACACCCATGCCAGCACCTTTGACTGCGTATCCTTTCCAATTTCAACCGGTATTGCTTTGGTCTGTAGCAACCGGTAGAGGTATGGGGGATGACTATTTACGGTTAAGTCCTGTTATTCAAGAAGACCAAGTTTTTGTGGCAAGTAAATCCGGTCTTGTAACTGCTTTAGAGTTAGCGCATGGCCATAAATTATGGCAAAAAAATATTAAGCAAATCATAACGAGTGGTCCAGCAGTTAGTTGCGGGAAAGTTATCGTTGTTACTAAGCAACCTCAAGCGATAGCTTTAGCGGCGGACACTGGAGATGTTTTGTGGCGAGTGCAATTACCTAACCAAGTATTAGCTCCTCCTGCTATCGGACAAGGTCAAATTATTTTTAAAACTGTAGATGGACAAGTATTAGCATTAGAATTACAAACCGGTGAGTCATTATGGTCTTATGAACATGGTTCACCACTGTTAATCCTAAGGCCGAGTAGTGCACCACAAATTGTGGGTAATAAGGTTGTAGTTGGTTTTTCTGATGGTAAATTAGCTGCATTGAATCTAAGGAATGGTAATTTACTATGGGAGCGAAATATTGCGTTTCCACAAGGTGTGACTGCCGCTGATCAATTAATTGATATAGCAGCTGATCCATTATTGTCGTGTGATGTAATTTATGTAGTTACTTATCAAGGTCAATTGGCTGCTGTTTCCTTACAATCCGGACGAATTTTATGGCAAAGAAATTTTTCAAGTTATTCAGGTCTTACTATAGGAAATAGCTTGTATATAACAGATACGGAAGGAGGAGTCTGGGCTTTTGATCGTGCTACAGGTGAATTACTTTGGCAGCAACACTTGTTAAGACATCGAGGTTTAACTGCGCCGGCTATTTTTGGCAATACTTTAATTATAGGTGACCGAGAAGGTTATATTCATTGGCTTGCTCAATCTGATGGGCGCCCTTTAGCGAGGGATCTTGTACATGATAATGCCAGTATTATAGCTAATCCAGTTGTGGATTATCCGCTAGTATGTATTCTTACCAGGGAAGGTGGTTTATCTGCTTGGACTCATACGACCTTACCTGTATGAGTAATTCCGCTTTGCCAAGTATTGTTCTTGTAGGTCGACCGAACGTAGGAAAGTCGAGTTTATTTAATTGCTTAACTAAAACTCGTCACGCCTTGGTTGCAGATATTCCCGGTTTAACCCGAGATCGGCTTTATGGCAAGGGAGTTGTGGGAAACCAACCTTATATTGTCGTAGATACCGGAGGGTTAACGGGTAGTAAAGAAAAAGATGTTGCTTTTCTAATGGAACAGCAAACCCAACGTGCCATCACTGAAGCTGATCATGTTTTATTTTTAGTTAATGGAAGGGAAGGGTTATCGGCCCTGGATCAGCAATTAGCACAACTTTTACGTCGGCTAAATAAGAAAATTACATTGGTGATTAATAAAAGTGAAGGCTTAGATCCGAATTTATTACAAAGTGAGTTTTCGTTATTAGGTTTTGATACGACATCGTTTTCAATTATTTCTGCAATTCATGGCCAAGGTATTCAAGGATTAATGGAAAAAGTATTAAATCATTTTCCTAAGAATGAAACCTTAATCACCGAACATCCATTGTCAGAAGAAGATGAAATTCCAAGAATAAAGGTATCTATTATAGGGAAACCGAACGTTGGCAAATCAACTTTGTTAAATAGAATTTTAGGTGAAGAGCGGGCTATCGTTTTTGATCAACCGGGCACTACTCGCGATAGTATTGCAAATGATGTTGAGTATCGTGGTAAATTATATACATTCATCGACACAGCAGGTATTCGTCGAAAATCAAAAACAGTCCAAGAGATAGAAAAATTTTCTGTAATTAAAAGTTTGCAGGCTATTGAAGCTAGTAATGTTGTTTTACTGATAATTGATGCGCAGGAAGGCATTAGTGAGCAAGATTTACATCTTTTAGGATTTATACTTGAAAGTGGTAGAGCGCTTATCATTGCTGTAAACAAATGGGATGGCTTGTCTAACGAACAAAGAGCGCAAGTCAAAAAAGATTTGGATAGACGTTTACAATTTGTACCATTTGCTAAACTCATCTTTATTTCGGCTCTTCATGGTACGGGTGTTGGCAATTTATTTGCACTGATTCAACAGGCATATCGATCTGCAACACAAAGTCTAACCACATCACGCTTAACTCGTTTATTAGAACAAGCGGTTAACGCACATCAACCACCATTGAGTCGTGGGCGAACAGTTAAATTGCGTTATGCCCATCCTGGCGGATATAATCCGCCAGTTATTCTTATCCATGGCCAACACGTTAGTTTTTTACCTGAATCTTATCGTCGATATCTTGAAAATTTTTATCGCAAGGCACTGAAAATTATTGGCAGTCCAATTCGTATAGAGTTTAGGGATAGGTAAGTTCGATATAATAATGCTAGGAGAAAATTGCTAGTAGTTCTTTGGCTTTTTTTCGTTCTGATCCTTTACTACTAATATTTCGCTGCACTATAAATGAAACAATAGTTGCATCTTTATAAATCTCGCGTGTAAATTCAGTATCATGATTGGAAATTATCACCTGAATCCCCTTTGCAGCCAGGTTTCTTGCAGCGTTTGCCAAGCATATTTGTTGTGAATGACTAAATCCTTCTGCTGTATAGTGAGTAAAATTTGCGGTTTTAGATAACCCAACATAAGGAGGATCGCAATATATTATATCTCCTTGTTTTACATACTCCAGAGTGGATAAAAAATCTCCATGGATAAATTCGGCTTTTCTTGCATGCACATAAAAGTATTGCATTTCTTTCTCAGGAAAATATGGAGTTTTATAGTAGCTAAAAGGAGTGTTAAATTCGCCTTTTTGATTAAAGCGAGCTAATCCATTGAAACAATGTTTATTTAAATATAACAATAATGCGGCTCTCTTGCGATATTCCTTACTATCATTAAATAAACGACGTAAGCGGTAGAATTCTTCTGCGGTATTATAGTTCTCATGGAAAAATAATCGACAATAATCAATAAAAAATTGACCTTCTTGTTGCAAATATTTATATAATTGAATCAAATCAAGATTGTTATCACCTAATAGATAAGCAGAGTAAGAAGTATTAAGAAAAACAGTAGCCGAACCTAAAAATGGTTCTATCAAGCGATCGGTTTTAGGTAAATAGGCTTTCAGTTTATCAAGAATTCGATGCTTATTTCCTGCCCATTTCAAAAAAGATTTCATATTAATCAAAGTGTAAACGAAATAGTCGATTAAAAAAAGTTTCAGATTTAATTATAAATGACAAAATTTATTTTAATTTTTTATTAAAATAAATAAATTTTTAATAAAGTAATATATACTAAAGATAAAAAAATATTTATAAACACTTATAATTGTCATCTGCCAAATTCCAAAAGGAGCTCTTATGGACGAAAAAGTTGCCATTGTAAAAAAAGAACCTGCTCAGGAAGTAGGAGCAACATCCGAATTTGGTGGAAATAACTCTAGTCATCCGCCAAGATTCGAAAGACAAAGAAGTGTATCCGGACCGAATTCACCAGGTGAAAAGTCGCTATTAAAAAAAAAACCAGATTGGATGCGGAGCCCTAAAACAAAAATTCCTGTTTTTAATAGTTGTCTCTGTTCTTTAGATGAGGTTGTTGCTACGCCTTCTTTTAATGTTAGTGTGATTGAAGGTGCTTGCGATAAAGATTTTAAATTTTTTGACGCTATTAATAATAGTAAATATGTGGCAGTCATCGATGGTGCACTGGCAATTCTTGGTTTGTTTGCCGTTTCGATAGGCGTTTATGTTATTAAATACTGTAAATTGCGTGAAATAGAACGAAATAGTCATTATTTTTATTTTAGCCGTATATTTAAAACAGTTTCAGAAGAAGAAATAAAAAATAAAATGGGCGAAATTGAGCAAGATGAACGTACTATCGGTCCAATCACTTACGAATATTTACAAGCAGTAGCCCATTTTTATCCTCCTGATATATCAAAAATTGCCTGCTGGAGACGTCGATTATTTGCTTCAGGAATGGAAGGGCAGCGTTTAAAAGCATTAAATAAATTTTTGAAAGAAAATCCAAAAATTCTAAAACAAGAAATACTTGACATGCTACATAAAAAAATCTTAGTCCAAGTTTGTCAATTAATAAATCCCGAAGGAAAAATAGAAAAATTTCAAATTAAAGGTAAAGAAAATAATTGGACTATCGGTTTAACAGATAAGTATGCCAAAATTTTTTTTAACCACATAGAAACTTTAATCAAGAAAAATTCATCAAAAATTTTAGAAAAAAATAAAAACAGAAAAAATAAAAATTTTATTCCGCCTATTTTGGCTGCTTTGGGACAGGCAAGTTTTATTTATTGGATTTTAATGTTTATTTTTTATTTTATCCCTATTGCCCCAGTGGTTACTGTTGCTGCGATTTCGGTTATCCCGTTAGGAATAGCCTTACTTGTTGCTTTGCCTTCGTTACTA
This sequence comes from Rickettsiella endosymbiont of Miltochrista miniata, assembly GCF_964031245.1. Classification (NCBI taxonomy): domain Bacteria; kingdom Pseudomonadati; phylum Pseudomonadota; class Gammaproteobacteria; order Legionellales; family Coxiellaceae; genus Rickettsiella; species Rickettsiella endosymbiont of Miltochrista miniata. The sequence goes on along the minus strand of NZ_OZ035017.1, from coordinate 1,481,715 downwards.
ATTTTTAAGATTATAAATACTTATCGGACATTTAATACGAATAAAGGCATGGAAGCGCATACTATAGAAACTCAACATAAACAGATGATTGAAAAGAAATTAGTTAAATTAAATAAACAAAAAATATTTTTAGACTGCATGAGAAATAAAAATGTTGAGTCGTCAGTAAGATTGAAAGATTCATCATTAATGAAGGATTTAAAAAAAGTAATTAAAAATCGACATTTCATTAAATACTATGCCATATGCATGGGTTTTCTTGATGGATGTTTTTTACCTTTGTTTGTGGGTTGGTTATTCCTAGATGGAACTAAAGTCATTCTCACTTATGCACTATGTCCTGCGGTAGTTCCATTTGCGAGTTTTACACCCATAGGTCTTATAGCAACTGCAATTATAGTCGGAGTAACTCTCTTAATTGGTGTAAGTTACGGTATTTATTCGGCGTATAAGGCGAATCAAGCCCACGAAGCTAAATTTGACGTCTTAAAATTTAAAATTGACGCATTGGAAAAAGAAGTACCCAATAAAGAAATATTAAACATGTCATTGCGGGACTATGATCGATTATTGCGTCGTTTCACCGATGAGTTACCCATTTGGACCAGCTGTAAGAAAGTTTTAAACCGATTCGTGGTTATTATCAAGCGCTTAGGCACTGGTAGTTTGGTTTTTCGGCTTGTTATGTGGGGACCTATAACGGCTGTATACGCTGCAGTCATAGCTTCAACTGCTGTGCCAGCCTTTTTCCCGATCATATTAATTATAGGTACAGCGATAGGAGCATTTGTTCTAGCATCTTTCTATTCATATGCTTACAATCTTGAAAGTAAAACGATCCGAGCAGGAAACATAGTGGAACATTTGGTACAAAGTGAGCAACTAACTTGGATAGATGAGCAGTTACCCATCCCAATATCTGAAAAATGTTTAAATTTACACGATTCAAGCTCTGAGCAAATATTTCTAACATCAGAAAATTTAGCTGAATCCGAAAACGATCAATGTATCAGCCCTGAATTTTCACAACAGAATGTTTCGACTGCAGTTCAGAGTACTAAAGTTGATGCCGAGACAATTCAAGCTGAAACTACCATGCAAAGAAATACTAGTAATGCAAGTAGTGGATTATTTAAAAATACTCAAGATAGGGGAACTGGCGACGAAAATATGGAGTGCTTAAGCACGGCTGTGTTTAGCTGTTAAGAAAATGAGTTAAATATACATCTAAGCGGAGTTGTTTACCGAATATACTATGATGGGGTTTTATTTCTGCTAAATAAGGGGATAACCTAGGTCTTTTTACTACGACGCGCTGTGTCGCATATTTGACGGCTAATTTTAATAAATTAGGCGCATCATTATCGTCACCAACAAGTTGTCGAAGAAGGCGCATTTCCTTTTTTACTAATGCAGATTTAGTGGAATGAGGATACATGGGATCGAGGTAAATAATTTCAGGATATGATCGTTTGCAGGCAGTTATTTGTTTTAAATAAATAGCTGCCTCGGTTTTTATTAGTTTAACTGATAAGGTTAAAAATTTTGGGTTATTTAAGGCGCGTTTTAAAGCGTCTTCCAATAAAAGAAAAATTATCGATGAACGTTCTAAAAGGGTGACGGAGCAACCTAGCTGAGCTAAAATAAAGCTATCGCATCCAAAACCTGCTGTTGCATCTAGAACTACAGGCTTAAAATTTGGTTTTAATCCAATCGCCCTGGCCAATAACTGTTTTTGATTTTGGATATAGCGTAATCGATAAGCTAGCTTTCCCTGAAGGAAATCGATTTTTAACGAGCCAAGTTCTTTTTTGACATCCTCTAGATATAAACCTGTCGAGCTTAAAGTTAAGACATAATCACAGTTTTCTTTTTCAAAATAATCTATATAAGGTAAGGAGTTTTTTTTTGCTAATTCCTGTGCTGTAGATAATAAAGAAATTTCACGGCTGGTTACTGCAATAGAAAGAAGGGTATTCATTCGTGACGAAATACATCAATACGAGCTGGGGGTAAATTTTGCCACACCCATTGTTGGCGGATTAATTTTAGCTGTGGAGAAGGGCATAAAGGTTTTCCCCATAAACTATAGGTATACTGAATATATAAACCTCCTTTTCTTAAAACATGATTAATCTCAGTACCAATTTTATTTACAATAGAAGGTGATAAGCTGCGTAAAGGTAAACTAGAAACGATAGCTTGTATAGGGGCAGAGGTAGATTGATTAATTAATTTATGTAACTGACGGGCATCTCCTTGGATAATTCTTAATTTAGGAAAACGTTGTGTTAAATGATTAGAGAGTTTTGCCGATCGTTCAATAACGATAAGTTGATGAAAAAGTTTTTTTTGATCTATCAGCGCAGCTGTAATAGCCCCTGTTCCGGCTCCCAGTTCAATTACTAACCCAGGCGGATTGGTGGATATTTGCTGAGTTAAACTATAAGCAAGCCTTCTCGAGCTAGGAAATAATGCCCCCACCATACTAGGATGCATGATGGCTTCGTAAAGAAACAGGGTAAGCGCCCTCATTATTTTTGTCCCGAAGTCTATTGTTATTTTAATTATCTAAAGCCTATTTTAAATGAAAAATACCTATCTAGATAGCACTAAGGGGCACTTATCCTAACTAGATGCTAGATTTAATTAATATTTTTTCCAATGTGTTCAAAAAGGATTGGTTCTGCTTATCTGTTCCGATAGAAACGCGTAAAAACCTAGATAAACTATAGTCATGCAAAGGTCTTACGGATATGCCATACAACAAAAGCTCTTGATAGATAGGCCAGCTCGGCGACTTCAAATCTAGGCAAATAAAGTTAGTATAAGATGGTAATACCTTCAATCCTAGATTTTGTAAGCCTTTGGAAAGTTGAAAATATCCTAGTCGATTAATCAAGCGGGCTGCATTAACATGCTTTTGATCTTTGAGACTAGCTTCTGCTGCGGCCAAGGCAACCGCGTTAACCCTGAAAGGTAAGGAGCTAAGATTTAACGAACTAGCTATTTCTAGCTCGCTAATGGCATACCCTAGCCTCAACCCTGCCAAACCATAAATTTTGGAAAAGGTCCTAAGAATGATTAAATTAGGAAACTGTTTTAACAACTGGGTGCTATCGGGATAGTCGTCGGTTTCAACGTATTCAGCATAGGCCTCGTCTAAAACTACGAATATTTTCTGGGGGAGATGTCTCAATAGATAGAGTAACTCTAATTTATTCATATAATTGCCAGTAGGGTTGTTAGGATTAACAATGAAAACTACTGTGGTCATGGGTTCAATAGCTTCTAGCAAACTTACAGCGGAGAGATATGAATGTGAATTTTTAGCTATTTTAACTGCTATATTTGCCTTTTTTAAGATTTTCGAAATTCCTGTAAAACAAAAATTTGGGATAACGGCAGAATTTAATGGCCCTAAAGTATTTTTGACAATGAGTTCTAATAAGCTTTCTGAGCCATTACCTAGTGTAATATTTTCAGGGAGAATACTTAAATGTGCAGATAAAGATTTCTTTAAAGAAAATCCATCGTTATCGGGGTATCGATGGCAATTAAGCATGGCCTGTTGACCCGCGGTTATTGCAAGAGGGCTAGCGCCAAGAGGGTTTTCATTTAGATCGAGTTTTATAATTTCGGCAGGTTTTTCTGCATTAAAACCAGAATTTTTCTTTGAAGAGATTGTCATTGGGCGGGCATTTTAAGTATAGTGTAATTGATTATTTATAACTTCAGGTCAATTATGTTGTTATGTTTGGATGTAGGTAATACACACATGCTATGTGGAGTATTCGCTAAAGAAAAGCTTATTCTACGTTTTCGTTACGCGACCCCTTTATTGGGAACAGCCGATCAATTCGGAATTTTTTTAATAAATATACTTAAGTATAATAAACTGGAACCTTTGGAAATTAAAGCGATTGCTATCTCATCCGTGGTTCCAAACTACGATTATACGTTGCGGCATAGTTTTTTCCAGTATTTTAAAGGTGCTGATTATTTTGTTTTACAGCCTGGCGTTAAAACTGGCTTAAATATCCGCTGTAAAAATCCAAATGAAGTAGGCGCCGACAGAATTGCGAATGCTATAGGCGCAATAGCTACTTTCCCCGAACAAGCATTGATTGTTGTTGATATGGGGACTGCTACGACCTTATGCGCTATTACCAAGGATCGAAATTATTTGGGTGGTGCTATTTTGCCAGGATTGCGACTTTGTATGGAAGCCTTAAAAAATAATACCGCTAAATTGATGGCTGTGGACATAGAAACACCTAGTAGTTATATGGGTAGGACAACGCGTGAAAGTATACAAAGCGGTCTTTATTATGGGCATTTCGGAGCGCTTAAAGAAATTATTTTAGGATTTAAAAACGAAGTTTTTCATGGTGAAGCTGTCAAAGTCATTGGTACAGGTGGCTTTGCGCAGCTTTATGAAGAAACCGGTTTATTCGATACACTAATCTCAGATTTGGTTTTACAAGGTTTGCGAAAGGCATATGAATATAGCCAAATAGAAAAATAATTAGTTAGGTAAATTTATTTTCTTAGTTGGAATTATTTTTTATTCCACCCCAAAAAATTATAAATATAAAAACGAAGTATTCCTATATATTCATGAATTGCAAAATCATTCATCGCAAAGTTGTAACCTAGTGGGAATTTAGAAATCGGGATAGTAATAAAATCTGCAGCGATAGGCTTGGGATAAAGGTTAAAAAAAGAAAAATATAAAAGTGCACGTTTAAGAGTTAACCCTGAATTAACTAGTAAAAGTTGCTTACTATATTGTTTCTTTAAAAGAGAACTTGAAAACTTAGCGTTTTGATAAGTATTTTTACTTTGAGTCTCCAATTGAATATCGTTTGAGTTGATCCCTAAAGATAATAAACTTTCTTGATAGGTTTTTGCTTCTGATTTTCCATTATTCAATGGGTCCCCGCCACTTATTAGAATATGACAGAGCGCATTAGCTTTTTTACATTCATGATAGATTATTGCAGTTTGTGCAATTCTTGAAAATGCCAATATGCTAGGCTTTATTCTATTAGAACTCGGATCTTTACTAGTGCCTGCACCTAATAAAATAATGGTGTTAGTTTTCTCCCAGTTGATAGGTTTAGATTGACTATAAGGTGATTGCAAATTGTGTAATAAATAAGCAGGAAAAAAGCCGTCACCTATAACGAGATAACTTACAATTACAACTGAACCGATTATCAAACTCGTTTTTTTATAATTAAGTAGACTTAATAAAATACATATTAGTAATAAGAGAAATATAAAAAATGTTGACATATTTAATTTTTACTTACCTTAAAATAATTTAAAGTATATATTAAAAGATAAAAAGCAAAAGAGTTCAATTGGAATTCTTGACTCAACTCTAAAACCATGAATAATAGCTACCTTACTATATATTATTGGGACATTTAGTAGTTAATTACTACTCAAATAATCTGATTTGGTTTCTAAGGAAAGAATTATGCATGTGATAGACAGGATATCCGCTCAAGAAACAAACTTCAGTGAGCAATATAAGCTTTATTCAAATACTTTTAATCTTTCAATCAATGAATGTATTTCCGAAGTCAATAAACATTCTCTAAAACAACTGTTATTGGCATTTTTACGTGAAGATATTTTACCCTATCATTACCAAAATGCTACGGTAATTTTTGACCTCCAACGCTCCAATTATTTTATGTACGTTACTAGAGTAAAACTATTTTCTTTATTAAGATTTACTCACTTTGACAGCTTAATTTTGAAACATAAGGCTACGTCCTTAAAACAAACTATTACCGATCCATTAAAATTGCTAGACATCGTCAAAAACGAACTGGAAAGTATTTTGAATATGGATCAATGGTTAAAATTTTATAAGGAAATAGCCAATCATTTACAAAATGCGTTGCTTTCTACTTGGAAGAAATACAGTGTAAATAAATTGATCGATCGAAGTAAAAAAAATTCTCATCATCAACTGAATAATTTATTAAAATCACCACAAATAACAGTTAATGGCTCATTGCAATTTGAACAGTCAGTTTTTAGCGGACATCCTTATCATCCTTGTGCAAAAACGAAGCTAGGTTTTACTATTGAAGATACTATTAATTATTCGCCTGAATTTCAATCTAAAGTTGGTATTTATATTGCAGCAGTAAAAAAACAATATGTCCATATAGAATCCATGCAACAAAATATAAATTTTACTGAATGGTTTAGTGAATGTTACCCAGTTGCATGGGCCAATTGGATAGAAGAATTAAAAAAAAATAATTTGGAAGTCAAGAATTATATTCCATTTCCGGTCCATCCTTGGCAAGTTTATTATTTTACATTCATATTACCCTTGTTTAAAGATTATATCGAAAATAAAATAATTGTTTTTTTTGATAAAGCCAAAATTATAGCAAGTCCCACTTTATCATTCCGTACACTTTTACCTATAGAAAATAGTAATTCGCCTTATATTAAATTGCCAGTCGCTGTGCAAGCTACGAGTATTGTAAGGACATTATCGCCCATATCAACAAAAAATATGCCAAGAATTAGCAATATTTTGAAAAAAATTTTGATAACCGAGAACTACTTCTCTAGCCGGTTGGGATTATTACCAGAGTCTTATGGTTTACATTTAAAGGAACTAAATGTAGATGAGGCAAAGCATTTTACTGCTATTTTTCGAGAGAATATCACACAGCATCTTAATGATAATGAAGTGGCTATCGTCGTAGCCGCTTTTTTTGAAAAATCCTCATTGAGCGAAACCAATTTATTTATTGAAATAATGCAATTATCAGGTTGTTTAACATATCAAGATGCATTAGGTTACTTTCTTCATTATACAGATTTGGTATTGGGTAGCTATTTAGATCTTTTTTTACTGTATGGCATTGCTCTAGAGGGGCATCAGCAAAACACTTTGGCGATTCTTAGAGATGGAAAAATTAAAAGGTTTATAGCTAGAGATTTTGATGGGATAGAAATGCATGACGAAAGTTTGCAATCAATGGGAATTAATTTGGATCTAACTGAAAATTCTCCTTATTTACAAAAAAATAAAGAAACGGTAAGAAACCAGCTTCTATATACTGTTTACCAGTTACATTTAGGTGAAATAGTATTACTTCTAGCGAATTATTTTAATTGTGAAGAAAAGCCTTTTTGGAAAATTGTTAGAGAAGTGACAGAACAAAGGTTTTATGCATTAAAAAATCGAATGTGTCCAATTACTTGGAAAAAAGAGTTTAATACGATTCTAAATTCCCATTGGCCAATAAAAGCATTGCTTCGTATGAGATTAGAAAAAAATTACTTACGTGATGGTTTATTTTCGCAGATAGTGAATCCTCTAAGCGTTTAATCATGAAGCTTGCTGCATCAGATTCTTCTTGGGGTCAGCAGACACGTTATATAATGCTTAGCCAGCTAATTATTATTGCTATGCTTGATATGAGTGATCCCTATTGGCCATTAATTTTATCTTCATACTATTCTTTTGACGCTAACATATTACAATATTGGACAGGAGCTATTTATATGGCTCCAATGCTTACAACAATTTTTACCACGTTATTATGGACTAAAATAGGTGAATATAGCGGCTATAAAAAAATGATACTACGTGCAGGATTTGCATTGGCCATTACCCAATGGGCATTAATTTTTTTCAAAAATCCATGGTGGATCCTATTGATTAGGTTGTTACAAGGGGCTCTGGCAGGTTTTACGGCAGCTGCGCAAGCATGGTCATTGAAAATTACCCCTATCAACGCACACAGTCAGATAGTCGGTCGTTTACAATCAGCTACAGCATTGGGCAGCATTGTAGGACCCATATGCGGGGGATTTTTAGCTAATTATTACGGATATCTATCTATTTTTATGACTTCAGGTTTTGTTTGTGCCCTAGTTTCAGTTTTATTAGGTAAGTTTTTAATTGAAAATCCATTTCACAAAGAAAATATAACAAATAAAATTAAAAAGATAAAAACAATTTATCCTGGTGAAAATTTTTTACTTTTTCTAATTTGTTTTACTCAAGCTGCGCGATGGATGTCGACGCCTTTTTTTTCTTTGTATGTCGTTGAGCAATTGCATTCGGGTAATATAACAATAGGGATCATTTATGCATTAATGGCTTTGACGATGTCATTAACTACCCCTAATCTTGGTCGAGTCATTGATAGACAGAATAATCGTTTAGTTTGGGGAAAGAGAATTTTAATTATAGCATTGTTGGTAAGTGGCTTAGTCTATTGTGGCTATGCTTTTGTTACCAAAGCTTATTTGGCGTTTATACTAAGTTTATTTCTGGGAATAAGTCTGGGCGCTATTTCTTTGATACTTTTTACGTTTTTGTTAAAAGGGATCAAAAATGACAGACGCTCACAAATAGTGGGTTTGGGTAATACTTCATTAAAGCTAGGAAATTTATTGGGTATCATGATTGGTTCTACAGTCCAAGCAGAGGGTCGCTTTATGATAAGTTTTATCTTTATCGGTTTTTTTTATTTTTTCTTGGCTATTCTATCTTTGCGCTATAATTGAGGAGATTATACTCTGACGGCCAAGCAAGTTATACTACAAACTAAGAGTTTCCAGTCTATTCGAACGATTTTGTGGCTACAGGATTAAGTGTCGCAGCTGAAACCGATAGGTTAATTTATCCTAGCCCCCTTTACGAGATGCTTGATTTGCTAAGGAAAAAAATTATTTTGTAATTAATGATAAAATTTATCCTAAACTAGGAAGATTGTATAAAGCTATAAACTTAGGTTAACAGGGAAAATAATTTATTTATTATGTCGGGAAAATGCGTTTTTTTTATTCTTACGAGTCATAACACCTTTATGAAAGCTATCACAAAACAATTCTCACGTTTTTTCATAGTAGGTGCTCTATCAGCATTGATTCAATTTTCAATTTTAATAAGTTTTGTTGAATTTCTCTTTATAAAACCTATTTGTGCTTCTACTATTGGTTATATTGCTGGGGCTTTGGTTAATTATACTTTAAATCATTACTTTACTTTTAAAAGTAGTTTATCGCATAAAAAATCTTTAGTAAGGTTTACACTGAATTCTATGTTTGGACTTTTTCTTAATTTCTTATTAATGAAAATTTTTCTAATCTATTATACCTATATAATAAGTCAAATTTTAGCTTCAGGCGTAATTTTGTTTTGGAATTTCTTGGTACATCGATACTGGACCTTCGGTTCTAATAAACATTCCATATGAAAGAAAGTATGTCTTTATCTATATTTTTTATCGAGCAACTCCGCAAGAGGTTATCCTTTTTTAATGGTGATTATTTTATTTTTAGGTAGTATACAATTATTTACCTTAGGCATTATTGGTGAATATTTGAGGAGAACCTTTAATGAGATAAAAAAAAGACCGCTTTATTTTGTTAAGAATTACTTTCCAAATGATTTTGATGTCTGAAAATAACTATTTTTTTTTGCTTTTTCTGGTTTTTTTTCGTGCCATGCTATAAGCAATAGCAACTGCTTGCTTCTGAGGTTTTCCTGCTTTAATCTCTTGTTTCACATTAGCTGAAAATCCTTTAGAAGTTTTGGCGGCTTTTCCTTTAACAAGAGGCATACAAATCTCCTTAGATAGAATTAATACTTTTTTCAGTTTAGTCAAAAAAAATAACGAAACAAGTTATAAGGACTTATCGAGCAAATTAACGTAATTTATTTTTAAAGGTAAAAAATTGTGCTCAGTGATAGCATTCACAGAATATTGTGCATGTTGCCATTTAATAAGAAATATTTTCTGGACCAGGATCCTCGCGTATTTACTGGGATTGCAGGTAATCTGAGCACAAGGTGGTGGTACGATAATTAAAATATTAGATTAGGGGATCATAGTTTTTTTTAAAAAAAGGATATAAATCATGCGGCAAACAACCTTAAGTATAACCAAAAAAACTCTTACCATAAACCTGGTTTCTGATAAAGAATCTATCCTTTCTAATTCCTTAGAAGAGAACGCTGTAGAGGAGGGGTCTCGAAGACTAGGACGTTTGAAAAGCGAAAACTATACTATTGAGATGCGTGAATTTATGCTTGAAAAATATGGTTTTCTGAATTTTGCCCACAATTTTTGGGTACTTTACGATAATAGAGGATATATTGTCAGTGAAATACATGGTTTAAAAACAGATAGGAAAACCAATAAACCGACACATAAGGGTTGGTGGGTCAATCGCATACAAACTTGGATATATCCACTTGATAAGCAAAGCCCTATAAAACCTAATAATTTCGGTTTCTCAGGATTGTATCGTTTAGATCAACATTCACGGACATATCTGGTTGCACCGAGAGAAGAAATTTATACCCATTGGTATAAAGCATTAAATGCTTCGGCTAAAATTACGAAATTGGATATTGATTACTGGGCTTTACTATTTTTTTGCAAGGGAGGAAACAGCAACAGTGTAGCAAGGACCTTAGCAGATATCATGGGGTTTCCCTATTCACATATTACTTATTTGGCTCCAGGTAGTGAGAAAAATTTATTGATTGGACATTGTGATTGGGAAGTAAGTAAGCAGCGTAATATCTTGCAGAATACTAATACAAATAACTCCAGCAAAGACAATAACTCTGCAATGCAGCTGGGTCGGTGCGTACTTGAAGCCAAACAAGGCCAAGCTTATGTATTTGATCTTGATCAATTTAATGCCCAACTTATGCTATTTCAAGTCATAGTGAACGAAGGGAAAAAACTTTACGGCTGGTTACAAAATTTTTTTGTAAAAAGAACTCGAGAGACTTTATCATCTCAGAGAATTCCACAAGTTGTTTTTATTACAACAGAACAAAAAGCAATATGGAAAGAATTACTTGTTTGTATAGAGACGCAGCTAGCTCATCTGAATAGTATGAGCAAAAGAAAAGACGAATTACGCTGGGTTTGGCATATTCTAGAGGATAGAAAAGAGGAGCTTGAACATTTAAGCCGAGAATCTCAGATAAATTTAGAAGAGGTGAATAGTTTCACAGAAAATTTACAGGCTTTGCAAGCAGAGCTCGAAGTGATGATGAGCGTGGTTTCAACTGCTCAGAGGCATGTTAAAGGAAGCTTAAGACGAGAAGCGGGGAATACGTCTATTATTTTAGACTCCGTAGATCCCCTGCAACTATTATCTACACATGAAAATAATACTCGCGCTAAAGTTATGCCTATATCCCAAGTCATTAGTCGGGGGTTTTTTAGCATTGTAGAGCAATCTGCACATAGGTCCACACTATCAGCACTTGCAACCAATAGTTCTATGAGCGCGAGTGCTAAAGTTGTATAAATATTTGATTTTAAGGAGAAATTTTGGTGGGCCGTGATGGGATCGAACCATCGACCAATAGATTAAGAGTCTACTGCTCTACCAGCTGAGCTAACGGCCCAAAAATGGGGTGAACGATGGGGATCGAACCCACGACAACCGGAATCACAATCCGGGGCTCTACCAACTGAGCTACGTCCACCATTAAACATAAGAGCGCAATTATGAATTGGTGCGCCTGGCAGGACTCGAACCTGCTACCCTCGGCTTAGAAGGCCGATGCTCTATCCAGATGAGCTACAGGCGCTATTCCTGAAAAATTACCATCTTAATAAAAGTTTAAATAACAGGGTTCATATCCTGATCAAAAGTTAATTTTTATCTAAATTAATATACCTTTGGATGTTAAGATCAAAAATTATACAATATACTTTACTAGTTAATGAGTAAAACTAAGTATAAATAATTGGTCGGGGTAGAGGGATTCGAACCCCCGACATCCTGCTCCCAAAGCAGGCGCGCTACCAGACTGCGCTATACCCCGTATTCTACCAAACTTATGTTAAGCGTTGGCATGTTAAGCCGCTTTATGCGCAAAAAACTTGTGCCAACTGCGGGTAAGGATAATACCTGCGCAATCAATTAATATCAACTGGTCTATTCATTACAGTTAAGTCTTGCACCCTATAATTTTTTAAGCTATTTATTCAGTTTTTTCCTTAATCTCATTTAATTTTACTAACCTGGCTTGAAATTCTTGTCAGAATTTATAAAAATAGGTTTAAAAGCAAGCAATTTTCGTATGTTATACTGGTAAAATTTTTTAAATGGGGCGTTTGCTCGGCCTCATGAGAGGGTTTATGCCCGTATTTACGCAGTTTTCTTTGCTAAAAAATCGACGATTTGTGCCCTTATTGTTAGTTCAATTCTTGGGGGCATTTAATGATAATGTCTTTAAAAATGCATTAATTATCTTAATTACTTATCAACTCATCACACAATCCCTATTGTTGCAGCAGCTTTCAGTTACTCTAGCGGCTGGATTGTTTATTTTACCTTTTTTTCTTTTCTCAGCATTCGCAGGACAGTTAGCCGATAAGCTAAGTCGAAGATATTTGACGATTATTATCAAAGGCTTCGAATGTACTTTTATGTTACTGGCAAGCTTAGGTTTTTACCTCCATTCAGTAAGTTTATTGATGTTAGTTTTATTTTTTATGGGGATACATTCGAGTTTTTTTGGCCCCATTAAATACGCTATTTTACCGGATTTATTGGAAAAGAATGAATTAATTGCAGGTAACGCATTAGTTGAAGCAAGTACATTTATTGCTATTTTGATAGGAACTATATTAGGCGGCTTATTAATAGCTAATCATACGGATTTAAGATGGATTTCAACCATAATAATTTCTATTGCGGGCTTGGGATTATTCGCTAGTTTTTATATTCCGGCAACCACTAAAGCAAATCCAAATTTAAAATTGAATTTAAATTTTATTCAATCATCAATAAACATTATTCAACAAGTAAGAACTGAAAAAAAGGTTTTTTTAGCGATACTCGCTATTTCTTGGTTTTGGATAATAGGCTCTACTTTTTTAACGCAATTTCCTAGTTTTACTAAGAATATTTTGCATGCAGATGCGAGTGTGGTGACACTTTTTTTAGCTATTTTTACAGTAGGTGTTGCTTGTGGTTCATTGGTTTGTAATCGATTATTAAAACATAGAATAAGTATGAAATGGATACCCGTTAGCCTTTGGTTGATGAGTATTTTTATGATTGATCTTTATTTTGCGTCCAATCATTCTATCTATAATCCACAAGAACTAATTAATTTCTCTGGCTTTTTTAATTCCTTACTACATTGGCGAATTTGTATAGACTTGTTAGGTTTATCAGTGAGTGGGGGGATGTATGCAGTGCCTCTTTATGCCTTAATTCAAACTGATACTGCTACCGAACATCGTGCGCGTACAATAGGCGCGACAAACATTATTAATTCTTTTTTTATAGTTCTCTCCAGTATCATTATTGTTTTTTTACTTAAAGTTGATTTAAGTGTTGCGCAGATTTTTTTACTATTGGGGGTTATTAATACAGGATTGGCCATATATGCCACACGATTAATACCACAAGGATTGATTAAACCAATTTTACGAAAAATATTGAGATGTCTATATGATGTGAAGTTAAATGGTTTTGAGAATTATAAAGAGGCAGGTGAAAGTGTAGTTATTATAGCGAACCATACTTCTTTTCTAGATGTGGTACTCCTTTATGCATTTTTACCCGATGAGCTTTTATTCGCGATTAATAGTTTTACATCACGTATTTGGTGGATACGACCTTTTTTATATTTTTCTAAAGTTTTTGAGTTAGATCCTTTGAATCCTTTAGCTATCAAGACTTTAATTAAGGAGGTAAAAAAAGGACAAAAATGTGTAATTTTTCCTGAAGGAAGAATTACCACCACCGGTGCGTTGATGAAGCTTTATGAAGGGCCGGGGTTAATAGCGGATCATGCAAAAGTTAATTTACTGCCTATTCGTTTACAAGGTGCGCAATATACTCCTTTCTCCCGCTTACGTGGAAAAGTCCAAATACGTTGGTTTCCTAAAATTTACATTTCAATTTTACCACCTAGAAAATTTATTGTTGATCCTACTATGAGTAGTCGTAAAAGGAGACAACTCATTAGTAATCAGCTTTATGACATGATGGTGGAGATGTTATTTAGAAGCACAGATTATAATAAAACCTTATTTCAATCTTTATTAGAAGCGAAATCAATTCATAAGGGTCCTACAAAAATATTAGAAGATATTGCCCGAGTGCCCATTAACTATAATCAATTAATAACTCGTTGTTTTATTTTAGGTCCTTACATTTGTCGTTATACTAAGTATCAGGAAGCAGTAGGACTTTTGTTGCCTAACACGGTGACTGCAGTCGTTAATTTTTTTGCTTTACAAGCCTATGGTAGAGTACCTGCGTTATTAAATTACACAGCGGGTTTTGCGCAAATAGAATCAGCCTGTAGGATTGCTCAGGTTCATAGCATATTCACCTCCAGAAAATTTATTGAAGTAGGTAATCTATTTGATCTTGTTAACCGATTGAATGAAAAATCTATTCGAATTATTTATTTAGAAGATATAAAAGAAGAAATTACTTGGAAAGACAAACTTCGTGCGAGTTTACTAAGCCGATTTCCCCAGTATTATTATTATAAAAAATTAAAAAAAGGTACTAACCCACAAGATCCAGCAGTTATTTTATTTACCTCCGGGTCAGAGGGTGAGCCTAAAGGAGTGGTTCTCAGTCATAAAAATATACAGGCAAATCTTGCCCAAGTGACTACACAGGTCGATTTTAATCAGCGAGATATTTTCTTTAGTTCATTACCATTTTTTCATGCGTTTGGATTAACTGCATGCATCATCTTACCCATCTATCATGGAATAAAAACCTTTATTTATCCATCTCCTTTACATTATCGTAAAGTTCCTAATATGATTTATGAATGTAATGCCACTATCATGTTTGGAGCAGATACTTTTTTAGCCGGCTATGGTCGTTATGCCCATCCCTATGATTTTTATAGCATTCGTTATGTTTTTGCCGGTGCAGAAAAATTAAAAGAAAAAACACGCAAACTATGGATGGAAAAATTTGGAATTCGTATTTTTGAAGGTTATGGTGTGACAGAAGCCTCTCCAGTTATTAGTGTGAATACACCGATGCAAAATAAACCAGGTACCGTAGGTAATTTCTTACCGGGTATCCGCTATGAGATTGAACCTGTTCCTGAAATTAAGCAGGGAGGACGTTTATTGATATCAGGCCCTAATGTAATGTTAGGTTACTTAAGCAAAGAACAAATTGGTGAAATTATCCCTCCCAGCCATGGTTGGTATGATACGGGAGATATTGTGGAGGTGGATGACGAAGGATATCTATCTATAAAAGATAGGGCGAAACGCTTTGCAAAAATTAGTGGTGAAATGGTTTCTTTAACAGCAATAGAGAATATAATTTATGACTTATGGCCTGATAAACACCATGCAATATTAAGTGTTCCCGATGCGAAAAAAGGGGAACAACTTGTTTTAGTTACAGATTATAAATTGGCAACTCGAGCTATTCTTATTAAAGCATTCAAAGAAAAGGGATTTTCTGAATTAAGTTTACCGCGAAGATTATATTTTATTGATAGTATGCCATTATTAGGTAGTGGTAAGGTAAATTACATGGCCGTTAAAACTTGGCTAGAAGAGCAGCATAACCCTGCGTGATAGACTTGATTTCTGTGTTAAATGTTAGTCTACGGTCCTCATTAGCTCATGTAAACTCCGGTCCTCGACTATCGTTTGCCTCGAACTCAAGCCCATCACTGGGTTATGCAATGGGTCTAATCATAAATTAAAAATATTTTTTATATTTTTTCTGATTTTTTTAAACATGCAAGTTTTTCTGCAATTTTAAGTTCCAAACCGCGAGGAACAGGAAAATAATATTGCCGATCCTTTAATTCTTCAGGAAAGTAGTGTTCTCCATCGGCATAAGCGTTAGGTTCATCATGGGCGTAACGATAGTTTTTTCCATAATCTAATTTACGCATTAATTGGGTTGGGGCATTACGCAAATGTAGGGGGACTTCTAACGTACCTTTTTCTTGAGCATCTTTCATAGCCGCATTAAATGCGGTATAAACGGCATTACTTTTTGCAGTACAGGACAAATAAACTATGGCCTGAGCTAAAGCAAGTTCTCCTTCAGGGCTACCTAAACGTTCTTGTACTTCCCATGCTCCTAAGGCTAGTTGTAAACCCCGTGGATCAGCGTTGCCGATATCTTCGCTTGCCATACGGAGTATACGCCGAGCAATATATAAAGGATCGCAGCCACCATCGAGCATACGTGCAAGCCAGTATAGTGCAGCATCAGGATCCGATCCGCGCACCGACTTATGTAAAGCAGAAATTTGATCATGAAAAATCTCGCCACCTTTATCAAAACGACGTAGATTGGTTTGAGTAACTACCTTTAAGATATTCTCGTCTATAAGGTTATTTTCTGATAAGTCTGCTGCAATTTCCAGAAGATTTAAAACCTGACGTGCATCCCCATCAGCAATTTGTGCTAATTGCTTTTTTACAGAAGTTTCCATCCTTAAATTTCTTTCACCTAATCCATTTTCAACATTACTTAAAGCGCGATCAATGATCTGAATAATTTCTTCTGTATTTAATTTTTTTAGTACATATACTCGAGTTCGTGAGAGTAAGGCGTTATTTATTTCAAAAGAGGGGTTTTCTGTCGTAGCGCCAATTAATATGAAGAGTCCGGATTCAACAAAAGGTAAAAGTGAATCTTGTTGAGATTTATTGAAGCGATGAATTTCATCTATAAAACAGATAGTCTTTTTGAGTGATTTCGGATCGAGTTGAGCTTTCGTATCCTCAGCAAGTTTTCTTATTTCTTTAACCCCGGATTGTAATGCGGATAAAGATACAAATCTGGCTTGAATATGATTTGCTATTAAAGAAGCTAAAGTTGTTTTCCCTGTTCCAGGAGGTCCCCACAGGATCATCGAATGTAATTGGCCGTTTAATATGGCTAGGCGCAAAGTTTTTCGGGGCCCCAATAAGTGAGTTTGGCCAAAAAACTCATCTATATGCTGAGGGCGTAAGCGCGTTGCCAAGGGTGAAAAAGGATATGCATTGGTTGTCATACTTTAATTTATACGATGACAACATTCTAGAGTCAACTATGCTCTTCGCATTAATGATTAATGCTTATTGGATCTTTTCTCGATAGATTTAATAATGATTTCAGCAACATTTTTTTGTGTGGCTTTTTCTATTCCCTCTAATCCAGGAGACGAATTCACTTCCATTACCAAAGGGCCTCTATTGGAGCGTAATAAGTCAACTCCAGCAATATTTAGACCAATAACTTTAGCAGCTCGAACCGCCGTTGCCCGTTCTTCGGCGGTTAATTTAGCAAGTCGGACGGTCCCTCCACGATGGATATTAGAGCGAAACTCCCCTAGTTTTGCTTGTCGTTCCATAGCAGCAATGACTTTGCCATTGACTACGAAGCAACGAATATCCGCAGCTTTAGCTTCTTTGATGTATTCTTGAACCATAATATGGGCTTGTAAATCTAAAAAAGCCTCAATAACACTAATCGCCGCCTGCTGAGTCTCTGCTAATACTACCCCAATACCTTGTGTGCCTTCTAAAATTTTGATGACTAAAGGTGGGCCACCCACCATGCTAATTAGATCTTGAATGTCATCAGGAGAATAAGCAAATCCGGTAATAGGTAAACCCACTCCTTTTCGAGATAAAATTTGTAGAGAACGGAGTTTATCTTGAGCTCTGGTAATAGAAATTGAGTTATTAGCAACAAATATACCCATCATTTCAAATTGTCTGACCAATGCGGCGCCATAAAAGGTGATCGAAGCTCCAATTCTTGGAATAATTGCATCGAATTTATCAAGAATTTTTCCTTTGTAGTGTATATATGGGTTTTGTGTTGTGATGTTCATATAACATCGCAACGTATCTATAATTTTAACCTGATGTCCTCTTTTCTTAGCTTCTTCTTCTAAACGGCGCGTAGAGTAGAGTTTTGGACGACGAGACAAAATTGCAATTTTCATGGGATTATAGTTTTTTTACTGTATAAATAAGAATGTGTTGGATCAACGAGAAAACGTTGTTTTAAAGCAGTTCGGCCTAATAGCATTCTAAAACGCATATTATCTCGGCTAGTCAAAGTAATTTCGATTGGCCAGCATTGGGTGCCGAGAACGATGGAGGTTTGAATAACACATCGACTTTCCTTGTGACCACCAGAGTCAGTAATTTCACGTATGTCAATTAAGTCGGCAATGCATTTAATAGATTTTTCAGGGAAGCGTTTGGGTTGAGGGTGTATGATAAAACCTACTTGCTTTTGATGGGGAGTTTTTTCAATAATTTCTACACAACAAGCATGTAAAGCTGAGGTTCGTGCGCCGGTATCTACTTTGGTTTTCAAACGAGGAATACCCAATTCAGGTAGAGATACGAATTCTCTCCATCCAATTATGATTGAGGATGACATTCTATTTAACAATAGAAAGTTTGGGTTTTGTTCCTGGTCTAACCCGAGGTGGAGTAGGATTTCCACCCTCGTCACCGCTTTCTTCTTCTGTAAATACCATTCCTTGACCATTTTCCCGTGTATAGATGGCTAATACCGCTTGGATCGGCGCGTAAATAAGCATCGATTGACCATTAAAACTTGCCTCAAATTGTATTGCCTGAGTATCTATTTTTAAATTTAATATGGCATCATTGGATATATTTAAAGTAATTTTACCATCTTTTATACATTGTTTTGGTACTTCTACATGCGGCAATTCAGTATCTAGAAGAATATAGGGTGTTAATTGATTGTCGATAATCCAATCATAAAACGCACGTAATAAATAGGAACGATTTGAGGTCATCATTTTAAATTTTTACTCCAAACTCGACCTCATTTAAAGTAGTTTTAAATGAGGGGCGTTTAAACAAGCGCTCTTCGTATTCTTTGATAGCATTTGGCATAGGTGCTAGTTTAATATCTAAACGGTGTAAACGCCATAATAACGGTGCCATGCAACAGTCTACCAAAGTAAATTCGTCACTCAAGAAAAATGACTTGCCAGCAAATATAGGAGCCAGACTAGCCAAACTACCTTCCAATTTTTTTTGAGCGGCATGCATAGATTCTGTTGGCTTGGTTACTTTAGCATTATTTAGTCCGTTTTCAATCTGTTGTAGTAAAGGGTACCAATCCCGTTCAATTCTATAGATCATCTGTCTACTTTTAGCGCGAGCTACCGGATAAACCGGTAACAAAGGAGGATGAGGAAAGCGCTCATCTAAATATTCGGTAATAATATTTGTTTCGTAAAGGACGAGATCTCGATCAATAATAGTAGGAACAGTGCCATAGGGGTTGTGTTGTAACAATCCTTCAGGTAAATCTGTAGGTGATACTTCTATAATCTCTGCACTAATTCCTTTTTCTGCCAAAACAATACGTACCCTATGGCTATAGGGGTCATTGATATTTGCATATAAACTCATCGTTGAACGTTTACCGGCAGGTTGTGCCATATAAAAGGTTCTCCATATTAATTAATTTAAAACATTTTTCATGATTTATGAAAATAGTTTATTTTTTTATATTTCCCCAAATTTGCTTTTTTAAAATATAAACAAAATAAGTTAATACCAACAAGAATCCGCATACTTTTTTTCCCAATGATTGACGGTTATTTTTTGTAGGGTCGGCTACATAAGCTAAAAAATTAACTAAATCAATGACTACTTCTTCTAAGGTAGGGATTTTTGATCCGCCTTTATTAGAAGAGTAAATTGCACGATTACTAATTTTTAGGGATATCCGATCGTTAGTATTCTTTAAATTATGATAAATAGGGGTATCCATACGTATTATCGCTAATGGATCCGGCATTGCGGTGTTTTTAATGAAACTATTGTTAACTCCAAAAGGCCTCGTATCATCCAAATAAAAGCTAAGTAAGTAATTATACACCCAATCAGCATTTCTTGCCCGAATACTCAAAGAAAGGTCTGGTGGAGGCTTTCCAAACCATATGGACCCCTCTTTTTTTTGTAAATTTGATTTTATTGTATCGCTAGTTTTAGCTTGAGTAAAAACAAGATTATCTTTCAGTCGTTGTTGTTGGGTGGATGAATTGAATTTATCGGCAATTTGCAGATCGATTCCAAGTCGATTATAACTCATATATTGTAGCGAATGACACCCTGAGCAGTAATTCATAAAATATTTTGCTCCGCGTTGCAAGGAGGCCATATCAGATGATGAGAACTTTGCTAGCTTATTTTCAAAAGGATTTGCTAGCGTAAACCAAAATATCAAGATAAATAGGAAAAATGCACTTATTTTCCACATATGCATTGTGGTAGGGGTTTGTTTTTTTCGTATTTTGTATAGAAGGGCATGAGGAGAAAAAAAAGAAAATAGATTAGTAATAAAATTTGTACGAACAGTATCTTATTGGGTGTAAGTATGGTCGTACTGATATAACTAAGTAAGCCAAAACTTAATGTAAAAACTGCTAAAGCGAAGCGAGAAAAATTTCCTCGGTAGCGCATTGATCGAACTGGATTGCGGTCTAGCCAGGGCAACAAAAATAGTATGAAAAGAACCCCCGCCATAACTAAAATACCCAATAACTTATTAGGGACAACACATAATACGCTATAAAAAGGCGCTAAATACCATAGTGGTTGAATATGGCTAGGAGTTAGTAGAGGGTCTGCTGGTATGAAATTGTTTATTTCAAGGAAATACCCATGCATTTCTGGAAAAAAAAATACGATGATGGAAAAAATAAACAAAAAAATTAATAAAGCGAGTAATTCTTTGATCGTATAATAAGGGTGAAGAGGGACTTTAAAAGGAGTTTTATTATGTAAGCGGGGTTCTGGTACAGAAATTCCCTCGGGATTATTACTGCCAACTTTATGTAAAGCAACAAGGTGTAATCGAATTATAAGCATCAGGGATAAAGGTACAGCTATCACATGGAGTGCAAAAAAACGATGTAAAGTTTCTCCTGATACGACGTTATTACCGCGAATCCAAAGTGTTAGTGTTGGCCCAATCTTTGGAATCGAGTCTAGCAGGGAAGTGCCAATTTGGCTGGCCCAATAGGATGTTTGTCCCCAGGGGAGTAAATAGCCGAGGAATGCCTCTAGTAGCAAAATAATATAAAGGCATACCCCTAACAACCAAACTAGTTCCCTAGGTTTTTTATACGATCCATATAAAAGGCTACGAAAGATATGTGCGTAAATTAGAATAAAAAAAACAGAAGCACCGCTAGAATGTAGATATCGTAATAACCATCCGTACGGTACATCTCGCATTATTATTTCAATTGAATTAAATGCCCCTTCAGGTGTAGGGGTGTAAAATAGGGTTAACCATATTCCGGTCAAGACTTGTAAAAAAAAAGTGAAAAGACTTAAAAAGCCAAAGAAATACCAAAAATTGAGATTTTTAGGTAGATAATATTCTGTTAAATGTTGGCGTATATATTCATTAATTGGCAAACGTTCAGACAGCCAATTGAATAATGATTTTTGCATTTATACTAACCTTGGATTTTCACCTATCACTACGGTATGTTCATTGGTAAACCGATAAGGTGGAATTTTGAGATTAGTGGGAGCGGGCACTCCTTTCATAACTCGTCCAGCGAGATCAAACTTAGATCCATGACAAGGACAATATAGTCCTCCAGGCCATTTACGACTTAATTCTCCTATCATGGGTTTAAATAGAGTAGCGCATCCTAAATGAGTGCATATACCAATAAGAATCAAATATTCGGGATTCAGAGAACGATATTCATTGCGGGCATAATCGGGTTGCTGTGCCGTTAAAGAATCTGGATCGCGTAATAAGGAATGAATGTTGGGAAGATTATCTAGCATTGCTTGGGTTCGCCGGATAATCCAAACAGGCTTATTCTGCCAAGCAACCACCATGGACTCTCCTGGTGCGAGGTGACTTAGATCTACTTCAACAGGATCAGAGGCTTGTG
Source organism: Rickettsiella endosymbiont of Miltochrista miniata (assembly GCF_964031245.1). Lineage (NCBI taxonomy): Bacteria > Pseudomonadati > Pseudomonadota > Gammaproteobacteria > Legionellales > Coxiellaceae > Rickettsiella > Rickettsiella endosymbiont of Miltochrista miniata. The sequence continues at coordinate 1,459,754 of NZ_OZ035017.1, read as the reverse complement.
TGAGTGTTTTGGCAGTTGGCTCTAAAGACGCTAAAAAAGGTATAGCGCTAGCGGCTATACCAAATCCAGCCATGATGGCTATTATAATAGCCAATAAGTGGCGACGATCTTCTTCCATTTTTTTCGTCGTTAAAAAATATAACTAATCTAAAATAATTCAATAAATAATATGATGATTATCGTTTTGAATATTGAGTTCCTTTACGCGCTTTATGCCGACCCACTTTTTTCCGTTCAACTTTTCTTGCATCTCGAGTAACTAAGCCCGCGCGGCGCAATAATCGACGAAATGAAGCATCATTTCCAGCAGTATCATCGGTATTGACAGTAGTCGATTCGTCATAATTTATTAAAGCGCGACTTATCCCGTGTCGAACAGCACCGGCTTGACCGCTGCTTCCCCCACCAGAAACTGTTACTGTGATATCAAATCTGCCCATTTGGTCAACAACTTCTAGAGGCTGATTAACAACCATTTGAGCAGTTTCGCGGCCAAAGTAATTTTCTAGAGTACGGCCATTTACTTGGATAATACCAGTGCCTTTTCTAAGGAATACTCTAGCGGTCGCTGTTTTACGGCGACCTGTACCATAATTCTGTTCTAGTGCCATAGTTTATAACCTATCAATGCTAGTTGGTTCAGGATTTTGAGCGCTATGAGGATGTGCAGAACCAGCATAGACTTTAAGTTTAGTTATCATGGCATAACCCAAAGGATTTTTAGGTAGCATGCCCTTAACAGCTTTTTCAATAATTCGAGCAGGAAAAGCTTTTTGCAATTTTTCAAAAGAAATAGATTTTAGCCCGCCAGGATAACCTGTATAGCGCTCATATTGTTTATTTTTAGCCTTCGTGCCGGTTACAGTCACTTTTTCAGCATTAATAACAACGATATAATCCCCAGTATCAACATGAGGAGTGAATTCTGGCTTATGCTTTCCGCGCAGAATACGGGCTATTCTAGTTGCTAGGTGACCTAAGGTTTTGCCTGAGGCATCAATCAAAAGCCATTTTTGTTCAACAAGGCCGGGTTTGGCCATCAATGTTTTCATAACTGGGAAGCTCCGAAGCTCTCTAAATGCGATTACTACTCTTGTGAGTAGAGGCGGTGATTCTAACAAAAACAAATCCAACAATACAAGTACAGCATTAAGTATTTTTGAATAAGTGGTTTTATAAGTTAAAGTACTCCAAAACATAGAATAATTTAAATAGGCAGGTACTCTATGCGCCAGTTCCCTCATACGCGCTTACGTCGTTTAAGAGAAAATCAATTTAGTCGGCGCTTAATACGCGAAACTAGGCTTAGTTGCGATGATTTAATTTATCCACTATTTCTGCTTCCAGGGGAAAATCAGAGACAGAAGATAGCAGCTATGCCTGGGATAGAGCGGCTTACCTTAGATTATCTACTGGATGAAGTCGCAGTTTTACAGCAGCTGCGAATACCAGCTATTGCCTTGTTCCCAGTGATACCTGTAAAAGATAAAACCTGGGACGCTTGTGAGGCCTATAATGGGGAGGGCTTAATTCCTCATGCAATAAGAGAATTGAAAAAGAATTTTCCAGAAATGGGAATTATTACCGATATCGCACTTGATCCTTATACAGCGCATGGTCATGACGGGCTTTTATCTAAAGAGGGTACTATTTTAAATGATGAGTCGATAGAGATATTGGTTAAGCAAGCGCTGTGCTATGCACAAGCCGGTGTGGATGCTATCGCTCCTTCTGATATGATGGATGGTAGAATTGGTTGGATCCGTAAGGCTTTGGAGGAGCAGGGCTACCCTAACACCCAAATCATTGCCTATTCAGCCAAATACGCTTCTCATTTTTATGGACCTTTCCGTGATGCAATAGGAACATCTGGGCAATTAAAAAGTGCTAACAAAAAGACATACCAAATGGATCCCGCGAATAGTAATGAGGCCCTACAGGAGGTAGCATTGGACCTTGCTGAAGGAGCAGATATTGTCATGGTAAAGCCAGGAATGCCCTATTTAGATATTCTTTACCGTATTAAGCAGCAATTTGGCGTGCCTACTTTTGTTTACCAGGTAAGTGGTGAATATGCGATGCAAAAAGTAGCTATTGAGCATGGCTACTTAAATGAGCGTGAGAGTATTTTGGAGTGCCTTCTGGCTATGAAACGGGCCGGAGCTGATGGTATTTTGACCTATTTTGCCAAGCAAGCAGCTAGTTGGCTGACAAATTCACAAGATTGATTTTTTTCATGATAAGATACTGTATAATTAACGACCTTTGCGAAAGTGGCGAAATTGGTAGACGCGCTGGATTTAGGTTCCAGTGGGTTTAAACCCTTGAGAGTTCGAGTCTCTCCTTTCGCACCAGCATGGCCCCTAGGATTTTACAACGATAAGAGCCTTAAAATTTATGAATGAAATGCAAGTTTCGGTAGAGAGTGTCGATAATTTTACTCGACGTCTAAATGTGATGGTACCCATCAGCCAGTTAGAAGAGAGAAAGAAGCTCCATCTTCTTGAATTAGCTAAGAAGACGCGTTTAGACGGGTTCCGACCCGGAAAAGTTCCACTAAGCCATATTGAGAAGCTCTATGGAAATAGCATATGGCAAGAGGTCATCGAAAAGTCTTTACAAATTAGTTTATCGACCGCTTTAGAGCAAGAGACTTTAAATCCAGTAGGACAGCCCCATATTGAATCCATAAAAGCAGAGCCAGGTGCAGATCTTACTTATACAGCAAGCTTTGAAATTTATCCGCAAGTAGAGGTTCCCACATTAAAAGGTGCTAGCCTAGAAAGGTATAAAGTAGATATAACCGAAGAAGATATAAATAAAGTATTAGAGCAAATGCGTAAGCAATATGCTGAATGGATTGAAGTGCCTGATAAAGCTGGTTATGGCGATCAGGTGAGCTTCGATATCGTTTTCGCGGATGCAGAAGAGAAAATGCGTAAAGATTTACAATGGGTTCTAGAGGAAGATAAGATTCCCGAGGGGTTTTCAGCTCTCCTATCTAGCGTTGCTGGCGACACTTTATCCATTTCACTCCCGAAACAGCAAGGATCTGAACAGGCTAGCTCAGCAACAATAAAAGTAAAAAAGGTTGCCAAAGCAAAATTACCTGAATTAGATAATGCTTTTGCAAAACGTTTGGATATTAAAGAGGGCACTATCGAGGCACTGAAAGATCAAGTTAAACAACATATGCAGATAGAGTTAGATAGAATTTTACGTGAAAAATTAAAAGCTCAGGCCATAGATAAATTGGTTACTATGCACGCTATTAATGAACTGCCGCAGGGAGCGCTTAATCAAGAGTTTCAGCGTTTAGAGCACGATGTTAACAGGCAGCAGGAACAACAAGGTAAGGAAAAAGCAAGCTTATCAGAAATTGAAAAAACAGATTTAAAGCATATGGCGCACCGACGAGTGACGCTTGGATTATTATTTAATGCAGTTATTGAGAAGCATCATCTGCATGTTGACGAATCGCGAGTTCAGCAACATATCGATAAGCTAGTGGGAGCTTTTCAATTTGATCAAATGGTGCGGGATAAGCTGTATAAAGACAAGAACATGATGATGAGCATTCGTTCTTCGGTTTTAGAAGAACAGGTCATTGATAAGTTATTAGAAGAAATAGAGTACACTGAAAAAGTAGCTGAGTATTCAGATATTATGAATCTCACAGGGAAAAATCGTATAAGCAATACTGAGGGAGTAGTGGCTTAGTTGGCTAATTTATTAGCTATTTTTAAATAGCAGATAAATTATACCTTAGCAACAATCCAAAATTTATTTTTATCTTTAGAGAGTAATTATGTACAGTTTACCCAAGGAAATAACGAATTCATTATTAGTCCCTATGGTCGTTGAGCAAACCGGCCGCGGAGAAAGGGCTTATGATATTTATTCTCGTTTATTAAAGGATCGCATTATCTTTGTTGTGGGTCCGATTGAAGACCATATGGCTAATTTAATTATCGCGCAAATGCTTTTTTTAGAATCTGAAAATCCTGATAAAGATATTTCACTTTATATTAATTCACCGGGGGGCGTGGTGACATCTGGTCTAGCTATTTACGATACCATGCAATTTATCAAGCCCGATGTGAGTACGATGTGTATCGGCCAAGCGGCCAGCGCAGCAGCTTTGTTACTTTGCGGTGGGACGAAAGGAAAACGCCATTGTTTGCCCCATGCACGAATGATGATTCACCAACCATTAGGCGGTTATCAAGGACAAGCAACGGATATTGAAATCCATACTCGTGAAATGTTGTTAGTTAGAGAAAGAATTAACAATATAATGGCTAAACATACAGGAAAAAATACGGAACAGATTTTACGCGATACTGATCGTGATAATTTCATGGGAGCGCAACAAGCCATAGATTATGGCTTAATCGACGCAGTTTTAACAATGCGTACAGAAACTGGGAAAACCAAAGAATCTTTAGCTACTTCATCAGTTGATTAAGTAGGTCTTATTCAAGAGGTTTTAAAATTTTGTTTAAATATCAATATGAATAATAGTTTGTTGAGGTAATAAATATGAGTAGTTCCATAAACGATAAAACCTCGGGGCCTCTACACTGTTCATTTTGCGGTAAAAGTCAGGATGAAGTGCCAAAGTTAATTGCAGGGCCTTCTATTTTTATTTGTAATGAATGCGTGCAACTATGTAGTGATATTTTGCAAGAAGAGTTTCAACAGGAAGTTCCGCGCCAGGAAGGTGGTATGTCGATTCCTAAGCCTGCAGAGATTCATGATGTATTTAACGAGTTTGTTATAGGCCAAGAATTTGCCAAAAAAATATTATCTGTAGCTGCTTACAACCATTATAAGCGTCTAGAATTAATTAAAAAAGCTCGTCTTCATCCGCTGAATGTCAAAGATGATACGGAACTTAGTAAGAGTAATGTGCTACTTATAGGTCCCACCGGGAGTGGTAAAACTTTATTAGCAAAAACTTTAGCACGCTTTTTTAACTTACCTTTTGCTATTGCAGATGCAACAACCTTAACCGAAGCGGGTTATGTAGGTGATGACGTAGAAAATATCTTACAAAAATTATTACAAGCTGCTAATGGAAACATTGAAAAGGCGCAGTTAGGAATTATCTATATCGATGAAATTGATAAAATCAGTCGCCGCGCTGAAAACCCTTCTATTACTCGAGATGTTTCAGGTGAAGGTGTTCAGCAAGGGTTACTCAAATTACTTGAAGGTACCGTTGCTTCCGTGCCTCTGCAAGGGGGACGTAAACACCCTAATCAAGAGACAGTACAAATAGATACCACTAATATTCTGTTTATTTGCGGAGGAACTTTCTCAGGGTTAGAAAAAATTATTCGTGAACGTACCGAGAAAACTGGGATTGGATTCTCTGCTGATGTGCGCAGTAAAGGGGATAAAAGAAGTTTAACAACCTTGTTAAATCGGCTTGAGTCAGAAGATTTAATTAAGTATGGGATTATACCCGAGCTAATAGGCCGTCTACCTGTTATTGCAACGTTAGAAGAACTTGATGAAAAAATGTTGATTCAAATCTTAAAGGAACCTAAGAATGCTTTGATCAAACAATATCTCAAATTATTTAAAATGGATAACGTCGATCTAGAATTCCGCGAAGATGCTTTACAAATGGTGGCAAGAAAAGCTTTGGATCGCAAAACAGGCGCAAGAGGCTTACGTGCGATCTTGGAAAGTGTTTTATTGGATACGATGTATGAATTGCCTTCTATGCAGAACGTAAATAAAATTGTTATTGAAGCAAGCACCGTCAGCAAGGGAGCAAAACCCTTGGTGATTTACAAACAAGAAAAAGAAATCGAATTAGATAATAAAGAAATGGCGGCGGGTAGCGAGTAAATCTTTCAAAGGTTGAATTTATGGCAAAGCAACTAATTGGCGGCGGGGCAACGACTTCTAAACTTTCAGAGAAACTTCCGCTGCTCCCTTTACGGGATGTTGTAGTTTACCCTCACATGGTGATACCACTATTTGTGGGTAGGAAGCAATCGATTAAGGCGTTGGAAGCCGCCATGGCAGAATCTGGTGCTGAGAAAAAGATTTTACTCATTGCACAAAAAAATCCAGCTGAAGATAATCCTACTATTGAAGGCTTTTACCAAGTTGGAACAATAGCCACAATTTTACAATTGTTAGAGCTGAAAGATGGCACTGTTAAAGTGTTGGTTGAAGGTTCTCAACGAGGTAAAGTTAAACAATTTTTCCAAGAGAAAGATTATATTGCTGCAGAAATTGAAGTTGTAGGTATACCTCCTGTTGAGCCCGATCAAGAGATTGAGGTTCTAACACGAACAATCTTGAGTCAATTCGAACAATACGTTAAGTTAAATAAAAAAATCCCCTTGGAAATTTTAAGTACCTTATCGAGTATTGATAATCCAGGCCGACTAGCCGATATGATTGCGGCACATTTGACGCTTAGAATTCAAGAGAAACAAGAGATACTTGAGATTTTTCCATTAAAAAAACGTCTAGAACGATTATTAGCTTTTCTCGAAAGTGAAATTGATCTTTTGCAAATACAAAAGCGAATTCGCGGACGCGTTAAGAAGCAGATGGAAAGAAGCCAGCGCGAATATTATTTAAATGAGCAAGTTAAAGCTATTCAAAAGGAATTGGGAGAATCTCAAGGTGTCACAAATGAACTAGACGATCTTGCAAAACGTATCGAAAAAGCAAAAATGCCTAAAGAGGTGAAGGATAAATCAATCTCTGAATTAAATAAATTAAAATCCATGTCTCCTATGGCGGCAGAAGCGACCGTGAGCCGAAATTATTTAGATTGGGTTTTATCCCTTCCTTGGAATAAACGCAGTAAGGTCCGTTACGATTTAGATAAAGCACAAAAAGTATTACAAGAAGCACATTATGGTTTAGAAAAAGTCAAAGAGCGGATTATTGAATTTCTTGCAGTTCATCAGCGTGTTAAAAAATTAAAGGGTCCTATTTTATGTTTGGTTGGACCACCTGGTGTGGGGAAAACTTCCTTAGGACAATCCATTGCAGAGGCCATAGGACGTGAATTTGTGCGCATGTCTTTGGGTGGGGTGCGTGATGAAGCAGAAATTAGAGGACATCGACGTACCTATATTGGCTCGATGCCTGGTCGAATTATGCAAAAAATGGCTAAAGTTGGGGTCAAGAATCCTCTATTTATGCTTGATGAAATCGATAAAATGGCTATGGATTTCAGAGGCGACCCTGCATCGGCATTGCTCGAAGTATTAGATCCCGAACAAAACCACGCTTTTGATGATCATTACCTAGAAGTAAGTTATGACTTATCTGAAGTTTTATTTATTGCGACTGCGAATACCTTGAATATTCCGCCAGCTTTATTGGATCGTATGGAAGTTATTCGTATACCCGGCTATACCGAAGATGAAAAGATTAATATTGCTAAACAGCACTTATTACCTAAACAACTTAGTCAAAACGGGTTAAAAATTAGTGCAAAAAATAAAGAGTTGGTTTTAGCGGAAACTGCATTGCAGGACATCATTCGTTATTATACACGTGAAGCAGGGGTTCGTAGTTTGGAACGCGAGATTGCTAAAATTTGCCGAAAGGTGGTTACAGAAATAGCGCGTAAACCTAGCTTAAAGTCAGTTACCGTTACTAGTCATAATTTAGAAAAATATCTTGGTGTAAGACGTTATCGTTATGGATTAGTTGAGCACAATGATCAAATTGGACAGGTAAGCGGCTTGGCATGGACAGAGGTTGGTGGTGATTTATTGACTATCGAAGCTGCAGTTGTGCCTGGAAAGGGTAAAACAAGTTATACAGGTCATTTGGGCGAAGTAATGCAGGAGTCCATTCAAGCCGCATTAACAGTCGTGCGAAGTCGCGCTGAAGTCTTAGGTATTCCTATTCATTTTTATGAAAAAAAGGATATCCATGTTCATGTTCCTGAAGGAGCAACGCCTAAAGATGGACCTAGTGCTGGGATTGGCATGTGTACTGCATTAGTTTCTGCGATTACTAAAGTACCCGTACGAGCTGATGTCGCGATGACAGGGGAAATAACTTTACGCGGTGAAGTTTTGCCGATTGGTGGTTTAAAAGAAAAATTACTTGCAGCACATCGTGGGGGTATACGTGAGGTTATCATCCCTGAAGAAAATAAACGAGATCTCAAAGAAATTCCAAAAAATATTAAAGAAGGTTTAGTTATTCATCCTGTTCGTTGGATAGATCAAGTTCTGGATATTGCTTTACTGCATCCAGATAAAAGATCCGTTAAGTCTAATGCTAGAAAGAAGCGTGAAAAAAAAATGACTGTACCTATCAAGCTTATAGATAAAAAAAATCAAGCGAAAATTAATCCTACGACAGATACTCGTTAGCAACCTCACTGCAATTGGATTTTTGGTAAGGCGCTACGAGAATGAGCAACCTTCATTCCTTCAAGATACATGAGGATTGCGAATTGAGCGGCGACATGGACAAAAATTTAAGTGCAAAGAGTATATATCTCTTATTCCCTTGACAGAGGATTCACGCTATTGATATAAACAGTTCACTTATAATCTATAGCAAGACGCTTAAAATTTAATTTAAAGGTATTAGCCTTAATTTTTACCGTTGTGAGGGTATATGAATAAATCAGATTTAGTTGATGTTATTGTGGAAGCAGCACAAGTTCCAAAAAACGTTGCTGGAAAGACTTTAGAAAAAATTTTAGAGTCCATTACAAAAGCTTTATGTAAGGGAGAAGATGTTAGTTTGGTTGGATTTGGCACACTTTGTGTTCGTCATCGTAAAGCACGTACAGGGCGCAATCCAAAATCAGGAGAATCCATACAGATAAAAGCAAGTAATACGGTAGCTTTTAAATCAGGAAAGGCACTAAAGGATGCTGTGCAAAAAGAGTAGCAATATCGCGTAAATAAGTTTAGAATGACGTCCCTTTCGACAGGGTGCTTAGCTCAGTTGGTAGAGCATCGCCCTTACAAGGCGAGGGTCGTAGGTTCGATCCCTACAGCACCCACCATATACATTGCGGGAGTGGTAGTTCAGTTGGTTAGAATACCGGCCTGTCACGCCGGGGGTCGCGGGTTCGAGTCCCGTCCACTCCGCCAGTTCTCTAGAATTTTTAACTATAAATAGTATTATTTGTTAAGATCCTCTCACATTGGTAATTAAAATTTCCTCAATATGTTGCAATCCATTCGTGATAAAACGCAAGGCTGGATAACCAGCACAGTAATCGGATTATTAATCATTGTTTTTGCTCTATGGGGTGTCCACGGCTATTTAGAGTTAAATGCAGGAAGCAATAATAAGGTGATCGCTAAGATCGCAGGTCAAACATTACTACAGAGCGATTTCGATAAGGCTTATCAACGCGTCTATCGAGAAGCCCAGGGTCGTTTGGGAAAAAATTTTTCTAATAATGAGGAAATGACTGAGCAATTGAGACAACAAACTTTACATGAGTGGGAAACAACTCAAGTTTTATTTCAAGCGGCTTTACAATCCAAATACCGCATTAGTCAGACCCTAATAGATTCTGTTTTATTACAAATCCCAGCATTTCAATCGGATGGTCGTTTTTCTGTTGAACAATTTTATGCTGTATTACAGTCTATAAATTATACCAAGCTTCAGTTTTTAATGGACATAAAAAAGACATTGTTGATTAAGCAGGTGCAGCAAGGAATAACACAAAGCGCATTTGCTTTGCCTCAGGATCTCAATAATTACATAAAATACAATCATCAAAAAAGAGATTTTGTTTATCTTATTATCCCCCATTCAAAATTTCTACATCAGCAATTCACGCTACCGGACTCTAAAATTTTTGCTTATTATCTGCAAAATAAACAAAATTTTATCCAGCCAGAACAAGCTAGAATTGAATATATCCAGCTTTCCTTTGAGGATGAAAAAGCATTTCTGGAAAATAGAGATAAATTAGCTAATTTAATTTACATTCACCCTGATTCTTTAGCTATCCCAGCAAAGAAATTGGGTCTAGCGATACACTCCACAGCCTTTTTTGATAAGTCAGGTGGCAAAGAAGGATTGAGTAAAAATCCAAAAATAATTGCTGCTGCATTCAGTCAGGATGTTTTGCAGGGAAATAATAGTTCAGTGATTAATATTAGTCCGAGTATTGCTATTGTTTTGCGAATAAAAAAATACCAGCCTGCGGGTATACAACCTTTTAATACGGTGCGAGAAAAAATCAAAGAAATTTTGAATAAACAAATGGCTATTTCTGAAGCGCAGCAATTCGGAGAGAATTTATTCAAGAATTCGGAAAAAACAGGTTCTATTCCTAAAAATATAGATAGCAAAAATTTACAATGGCAGTTTGCTCAGCAAGTGAATCGAACTGATAATAAATTAAATAAGAATATAGTAAGGGCTGCATTTACGTTAATTCCGCCGGATAAGAATATTCCTACTGCGTCATCGATGAAAGGTTTTAGTTTAGAAAATGGAGATTATGCATTGGTCAGATTAATTGCGGTTCGGGATGAAAAATACCAACCCATACTAAATGATTCCAAGCAAAATCATTATCGAGAAGAACTAGCTAAAGGTTTTGGTCAGTTGGAGTATGTCTTATACGCACATAATTTATTGAAGGAAGCTAAATAGCTTAAATTGATAAAAGCGGGGAGTTAAAAAACTTAAGAATGGCAAAGATCAGGTCGAATAGAAAGATAATAATTAAGTAAATTTAGATCATTTTTATCGGTTACTTTAATATTATCTGTACGCCCTTCTATCATTTTGGGTTGTTGGCCGAATAATTCAATCGCGTTGGCTTCATCCGTGGTAAATTGATTTTTTTTGATAGCTGAGCCAAGTGCATTAACTAGGCAATGATAACGAAACATTTGTGGTGTTACTGCTTCCCACAATTTTTTTCTATCCAAAGTTTCACATTGCAGATTATTAAGGTATTTAACCGTATTTTTTATTGGGTGTCCCAAAAGCCCCCCTACCGGATGGTTATCTAAATTCATAATAAGCTTATCAATATCGCTTTGATGCAAAAGTGGCCGAGCTGCGTCATGTACTAATATCCAATCATTTTTTTTTGCAAATGCTTTTAAAGCCAACAAACCATTAAATACTGAGTGGCAACGTTCTTCTCCTCCCCATGCCGTGAGTAAATGTGGAGAGCTAAATTGGAGATCTGACCAATGGTTGTCCTTTTTGTTGATAACCACAACACATTTTTTAAATCTTGAATAGCTTAGTAAAGTAGTTAGTGTGTATTCAAGTATTTTTTTTCCATTAATAGATATATATTGTTTAGGTAAATCTATTTGCATACGATTACCTACCCCTGCGGCTGGGACTATTGCAAAATAATTGGTTGAATATTTCATTTTAATATATCTATAGCGGTATACTGCCAACTTATGAATTCTTTGCTTAATGATGTAGTTTCTCTTGCCAAACGCGCTGGGAATCAAGTTCTTAATATTTACCAAAGTGATTTTTCTGTTGAATATAAAACAGATAGATCCCCTGTAACTGCTGCAGATTTAGCCTCGCATGACTGCATTTGTCAAGGATTAGGCCTTTTAACTCCAGATTTACCTATTATTTCCGAAGAATCTGTACCTGTTCCTTTTCAAAAGCGCCGATGTTGGGAAAAGTATTGGTTAATTGATCCTTTGGATGGAACAAAAGAATTTTTAGAAAAAAATGGCGAATTTACTATTAATATTGCCTTAATCGAGCAACATAAACCAAGTTTGGGGGTTATATTTGTTCCATCCGCGAATATTTGTTATTTTGCTCAGGGAGGACAAGGAGCTTATAAACAAATAGGTCAAACTCAGCCAAAAGTAATACTTAGCCGAGCTTGGAAAGAAGGGCAGCGGATCACCGCGGTGATTAGCCGTCGACATGGCATGGAAGAGTTGAAGAAATTTTTAGCTCAATTTTCTAGTTTAAATTTATTAAATTGTGGAAGCGCGTTAAAATTTTGTTGGGTGGCTGAAGGATTAGCCGATATATACCCACGTTTTTCACCCACATTTGAATGGGATACAGCAGCGGGGCAGTGCATACTTAATGAAGCAGGAGGTCTGGTCATAGATAATACAGGCCAGGAACTACAATATAATATGTCATCTTCTCTGCAGACAGCTAATTTTTTGGCTATAGCGGATAAACGACATCATTGGTTACATTATCTAAAATCATCGTAAAAAATTAACAGTATTAATTTTATAGGAATCTAATATGAACAAAAAACCGATTAAAGTAGCCGTTACTGGAGCAGCTGGCCAAATAGGCTATGCTTTATTGTTTCGTATCGCATCAGGCCAAATGTTTGGTCTTGATCAGCCTGTCATATTGCATTTATTAGAATTAGAAAAAAGCCTTCCTGTGTTACATGGTACTGCCATGGAGCTTAATGATTGTGCTTTTCCTTTATTAAAAAATATTGTTTGTACTAGTCAATTGAACGAGTCAATGAAGGATATTAATTGGGCAATTTTAGTAGGCTCCATGCCCCGTAAAGAGGGAATGGAGCGTGCGGATCTATTAAAAATAAATGGTAGTATATTTGCTCCGCAAGGAAAGGCCATCAATGACCATGCTGCGGCGGATGCAAAAGTTTTTGTGGTAGGAAATCCCTGCAATACCAATTGTTTGATCGCCATGCATCATGCTCCAGATATCCCCAAGGAAGATCGTTTTTTTGCCATGACTTTATTAGATGAAAATCGAGCGCGTGCGCAATTGGCTAAAAAAGCCGAGGTTTCTGTTGAAGAAGTGACTCAAATGGCAATTTGGGGAAATCATTCATCAACACAGTATCCCGATTTTTATAACGCTAAAATCGCGAATAAGCGGGCTGTTGAAGTGATTACGGATAAAAATTGGCTAGAAAATGACTTTATCCCAATAGTGCAGAAACGAGGCGCCGCTGTCATTAAGGCTAGAGGAGCATCCTCTGCAGCCTCTGCCGCTAATGCAATAGTGGGTAGTATTTATCATTTAACACATGACACAAAAAAAGATGATTTTTTTTCTGTGGCTGCATGTTCGATGGGGCAATATGGAGTTGATGAAGGGCTAATATTTTCTTTTCCTAGCCGCGTTGATAATGGTCAGTTTAGTACAGTGAACGGTATTCAACACAATTCATTTGGGCAGGAAAAAATTAAATTGACTCTGAACGAATTACGTGCCGAAAAAGATGAGATTAAAGAAATGGGTTTAATCTGACAGTTTTTGTGGCAGAAAATAAAAAATTGTACGGTGGGTTTATTATAATAAAAATATCTTTCCCCCGTACAATATACCAAATTATTTTTCTTTTCCAGAAGCCGAAAATTATTATTTTTAATCAACAGCTTTTTTATTTTTATTTCTAACCCTAATTTTCTATAAAAACTTATTTAAAATTAATTAATTTCGTTATTAAAAATAATACCGAATTATTTTTTAATTGTCTAAATATTAAAAAAATTTGTTAAATATTTTTTAAAATAAATGATTATGGGTTTAAATTTTTATAATAAATTGTTATACAAACAATTTATTGAATCTTAAAATCTATTAATTAGAAATTTAGATCTTTCTGAAAAGTTAAAAATAATATTTTGAGAACAGAACAAGAAACTTTTGATTGTAGAGATGCTCTATCAAACTAGAAGACATGGAGTAATAAGATGGAGTGTAAAATAAGTTTATTCATTTAATCTATCGGGTATGAGAATGTCACGATTTCCATTACTTTCCATGGCGCTAACCAAGCCAGCTTTCTCCATATCCTCCATTAACCGTGCAGCGCGGTTATAGCCAATTTTAAGTCGCCGTTGAATACTGGAAATTGAGGCACGGCGAGTTTCAATAACAATTTGTACGGCTTGATCATACAATACATCTTTTTCACCGGAGCTGTTGTCTAAAAAATCTAGATCTCCTCCTTCATTAAGGTTGGCTTGAGTAAGATCAAGCATATATTCAGGTACAGCAGATTTTTTTAATGCACTGACTACTTGGTGCACTTCCTGATCAGCTACGAAGGCACCGTGGACTCGAATAGGAACACCTGTGCCCGGGGCTAAATACAACATATCTCCGTGTCCCAATAGTTGATCAGCACCTTGCTGATCAAGAATAGTGCGAGAATCAATTTTTGATGAGACCTGAAACGAAATACGTGTGGGAATGTTTGCTTTGATTAAGCCAGTGATAACATCTACAGAAGGTCTTTGTGTCGCTAAAATTAAATGTATGCCCGCAGCTCTTGCTTTTTGAGCAATCCTTGCAATTAATTCTTCAACTTTTTTTCCAACCACCATCATCATGTCAGCAAACTCATCGATTAACACAACAATATAGGGAAGATGTTCCAAAGCTTCTGCTTTTCCCCCTTGTTCAGATTTCCAGAAAGGATCATTGAGGGGTTCTCGTTTATCATTAGCTTCTTGGATTTTTTGGTTATGCCCTGCTAAATTTCGTACGCCCAAATGCGCCATCAATTTATAACGACGTTCCATTTCTGCGACGCACCAACGTAAGGCGTTCGCTGCTTCTTTCATATCCGTCACCACTGGCGCTAAAAGATGTGGGATACCTTCATAAATAGCTAACTCTAACATTTTTGGGTCTATCATAATTAGTCTAACTTGCTGAGGGGTGGCTTTATATAGAATGCTTAATAACATAGCATTGAGACCCACTGATTTTCCCGAACCTGTTGTTCCTGCAACGAGTAGATGTGGCATTTTACCTAGATCAACAATGACTGGGTGGCCAGCTATATCTTTACCTAAGGCAAGCGAGAGTGGCGATCGCGCATGTTGATAAGCCGTTGAACTTAATATTTCACTGAGCCTGACAATTTCGCGATGTTTGTTAGGCACTTCGAGTCCTATGACGGACTTACCAGGGATAACTTCCACAATACGTACACTTACCACAGATAGTGAGCGAGCTAAATCTTTGGCGAGTCCTGTGATGCGGCTTACTTTAATTCCAGCGGCCGGTTGCATTTCAAAACGGGTGACGACTGGTCCTGGATGCACGGCTACCACTTGTACTTGAATCCCAAAGTCTTTTAATCGCAGTTCAACATCACGTGATAGCTGTTCCAATTCATCCCGCGTGTATCCTTCTTTACTTAATTTTTCTGCTGGGTCTAAGAGAGTTAATGATGGGAGAGAGGACTCAGTAACAGTTTTTTTATTCGAAACTATAGTGGTAGGCGACGAGTAAGGTTTAATAGAAAGTGGATTATGATTAACAACTTCCGTATTAGTTAAGGGTGAGCTTATTATAGAATTAAATTGAGGTGAAAGGGGTCTGTTGTTAGGGGCATTGATTGTATCGGACTTATTCGGAGTGCTTACACGCGGTTTTATTTTTTCAGAAGCTCTTTTTTTCATAGCATAGATGATGAGCTTTTTTATTTTTTCGGTAATTTTCGCGGGCATTCCGGCGATATAATTACTTATTTTATCAATAATATTTAACCAAGAAAAACCCGTTGCAAGTGTTGTGCTAGCTAATAAAAGGGCTAATAGAAATAACGTGCTGCCGACTACATTGAACTGCAAAATAAAACTTTTTGTAACAATATTTCCTAATTGTCCTCCTGGAGTATAGCCACGCGTAGTATGTGTACTATGCAATGTTGCTAGTCCACAAGCTGCAATAAAAATAGTGATAAAACCTAATAGACGTAAAGCTAAGAAAGGATAACTAAAAGATAAACTGGAAAAACGACCTTTAAAACATTGCCATCCCCCATATACTAATAATAACGGGAATAAATAAGCTAAAGAACCAAAACTATTAAAAAAGAAATGAGCAAGTTGATCTCCCCAGTGGCCTGCTATATTCATTGAGGCTTTGACATGTTGTGGAGGATGGTAAGTCCACAAAGCTAAAAATAAAAAAAGAGCAAGGGCGCCACTAACGATGAGTAGGCCTTCTAGTAAACGCTGCTTGAGACTTAATTGCAAAAATTCTTCAGTGGTTCTTTTCAAGGGTACTCCTTATTGAGGTCACAGCATAACATACGTTTTTTTTAACTAGTTATGGGGGTATAGGTACTATTTATAGCGTTCTTTGTTATACTTTGTTAGCAATTTTAATTATAACAATTTTTTTATTATCTGGGTTTTCACCCTTAGGTGAATATTATGAGTAATACTCAACATCATCGACTTCTTATTTTAGGTTCCGGGCCAGCAGGGTATACGGCGGGGGTTTATGCGGCAAGGGCAAATCTTGACCCAGTAATTATTACGGGCTTGCAAAAAGGCGGCCAATTAATGACCACAACAGATGTTGATAATTGGCCAGGTGATGTAGAGGGTTTACAAGGACCCGTTTTGATGGAGCGTATGCATAAGCATGTTGAGCGATTTAAAAGTAAAATTATTTTTGACCATATAAATACGGCTGATTTATCAATCAGACCTTTCGTCTTAAAAGGTGATGATGAAGTTTATCATTGTGACGCTTTGATCATTGCCACCGGTGCGTCGGCTAGATATTTAGGCTTGCCTTCTGAAAAAGAGTTTATGGGTAAAGGGGTTTCAGCGTGTGCTACCTGCGATGGTTTTTTTTATAAGGGTCAAAAAGTAGCTGTAGTCGGAGGCGGTAATACCGCTGTAGAAGAAGCCTTATATATGGCTAATATTGCCGACCATGTTTTTCTAGTTTATAGAGGAAGTGAGTTTTTTCGACCTGAAAAAATTCTGTTAGATAAATTAATGGTAAAAGTGAAAGCTGGAAAGATTTCGCTAGTGTTAGATACTGAAGTGGATAGTATTTTAGGAGATGAAAAAGGGGTTAATGGACTAAAACTTATAAATACTAAAACAAATACAACTAATCAATTAGAAGTACATGGTGTTTTTATCGCTATAGGTCACACACCTAACACCGAGATATTTAAAAATCAATTGGATATGGAGAATAACTATATTTTAGTGAAAGGAGGAAGTAAGGGTTTTGCAACTGCAACTAGTGTAAAAGGTGTCTTCGCCTCCGGTGATGTAATGGATTCTGTTTACCGTCAAGCCATTACATCTGCTGGCACAGGTTGCATGGCAGCATTGGATGCTGAGAAATATTTAAGTGAGACTGAGAGTTCTAATTAGAATTATAAATTACAATGAGGCATTATGAATGCATAATAGATTATTAGGATTTTGCCTATTGTTATTAACGGCATCGCCTGTTTTCGCAATAAATTCAGATAGTGATTTAAATAACGATCCTTACGAAAATTATAATCGGCATGCCTTTAAACTCAATCAGACTTTAGATAAAATTTTTTTTAAACCCGTTGCTACCGTTTATAAAACTATTTTGCCTTGGCCCATTACTAAAGGCATCAATAATTTTTTTAGTAATTTAGAGCAAGTTCCTACTATTATTAATGATTTACTACAAGGGGAATTTTATGATGCAACTTCCGATACCTGGCGTTTACTAATAAATAGCACAGTCGGAGTAGCAGGATTCGTTGATGTTGCTAGTAGAATTGATTTGCCTGCACATCACCAAGACTTTGGTTTAACCTTAGCTAAATGGGGTTATACCTCTTCAGCCTATTTAGTAGTTCCTATTTTAGGGCCACGTACGGTGCGGGATGCAGTTTCCTGGCCTATTAACTACGGGGTTTTTTCTGTTTATCCCTATATTAATGATGTAGCTTGGCGAAATGGTTTAACATGGGGGAGCTTTATTAATGCTCGGGCGCAATTGTTGGATTTTGATCAGGCGATTAAGCAAGCTTCTTTCGACCCCTATGTTTTCCAACGCAATGCATATTTGCAACGCAGAAATTATTTAATTCGTGAAAACAATAATTTAATAACGGATGAGGATGATGATGAGGATGAAGATAATGATGATATGGCGAAGTAGCTTTTATAAGTTTTTCCTTATCATTTATCATATTGCACGGATATTTTAGGTTTAAAAAATATACTCATAGCAATTGGATTTTTGTCAAGCGCCGAGAGAATGAAGCAACCGGAATGTATTCAAGATACATGAGGATTGCGAGTTGAGCGGTAACGCAGAAAAAAATTCAAGTGCGAAGAGTATAGCAATCAAAGAATATAAATTTTAATTTTGGAGGTTTCATGAAAGAAATACTTAATGGTGGATTGACTGAAGCTAAGAGAAAAAAAGTTGCAGATGGATTGATTAAATTATTAGCAAATAATTATGTATTATATTTGAAAACACATAATTTCCATTGGAATGTTGTAGGCCCTATGTTTCAACCCTTGCATAGTGTATTTGAAGGACAATATATAGATCTTTGGAATGCAGGAGATACTATCGCTGAGCGTGTACGGGCATTAGGATTTCCCGTGCCAGCCAGCTATGCTGATTTCGCAAAATTAAGCAAAATCAAAGAAGCAGTTGGTACGCGCACAATAAAAGCCAAAGATATGATTAGCCAGCTAGTGCATGATCAAGAGGTCATGGTTCGTTTAGCTCGGGAATTATTACCAGAGACCGAAGAAGCTGACGATCAAGTGTCCGTGGACTTACTTTCTGACCGGATGGAAGTCCATGAGAAAAATGCGTGGATGTTACGTAGCTTTCTAGAGTAGAGGGTTTTTAACCAACTTTACCATCCTATATACCCTAGAGGATTGTCCTGTGTTACTATGATTGCGTTTAGTTTATCTCTGCCACAGCCGGATTAGTTAGCGTGCAAACGACTAATATCCTGGAAGTGGCCTTTTTTAGCCTTTTGGAGGTTTTGCGTGAATAAAAGATTGTATGTGGGTGGTTTAAGCTATAGCGTCGATGACGATGGACTGAGAGAGCTTTTTACCCCTTTTGGGACAGTAAACTTTGTTAAAGTTATCCGAGACTTCCATAGTGGCCGTAGCAAGGGCTTTGGTTTTGTTGAAATGTCCACACCTGAAGAAGCGAAAGAAGCTATAGAAGCTTTACATGGTAGTATCCATGAAAGACGTACCATTACCGTATCTGAAGCTAATCCACCGGATTCTAGCTCAGGTGGTACTGGTGGTGGACGTCGTACCGGTGGCGGCAGTGGCGCTGGCGGTGGTCGTCGTACTGGCGGCGGCGGGCGTGGTGGCATGGGCGGTTCTGGTGGCAATGGTGGTGGTTACCATCGTGGCCGTGAGCAACGTGAAGAGCAGTATTAAGAGATTTAGTACGTATATGATAGAAAGTAGGTTTACTTCCCGTCTAAGTTAAGCGCGGGCACAACACCATACATCTATTCTTTTTACACCCACATCATATAAAGCGCGGCTCATCTCGATGAGTGTATGGCCAGTGGTCATTACATCATCGAGTAGCGCTATATGTTGATAGGCAAGGCCTTGATGTGCGACAAACGCACTTTTCACGTTATTTGCTCGCTGATTTGCTGGTAGTTTACTTTGGGCAGCAGTGTTCACTAATCTTTTGCAACCTTTATATTCAATAGATATATTTAATTTTTTTGAAATAGGTCGAGCTAGTTCTATTGCTTGATTAAATCCTCGTTCGTACAGTCTACTTTTATGTAAAGGTACTGGGATAATTATATCTGGCAGTTTTTCAGTTTGGTACTGAGAGCTGATTTTTTCAGCTAACAAAGTACCTAAAATATGCGCATAAATTAATCGTTGCTGGAACTTAAGGCCAGTAACCAATTTTTTTATTATTTCTGTGTAAGAAAAAAGGACGCACAGCTTATAAAAGGGTAATGGATTTTTTAGGCAAGCACCGCAAGCCGATTGCGTTGTAAAACCCAAAGGGGCGGCACAATAAAAACAGACATTTTTTAACCAAGGTAAAGATTTTTCGCATTCAATACATAAATCAAGTTCTCTATTGGCTTTGTCGTTACATAAAATGCAATGATAGGGAAAGAGGCAGTGAGTGATCCCTTTATTTATTTGTTTTAGTAATATACTGATATTTATCACTTAAAATCCTTGTTAATCTATATTCTTTTCACTTGAATTTTTGTTTGTGTTGCCGCAACTCGCAATCCTCACGGTTATTTATTATATTTACCAGATTACTGCATGGACGCGGCACTTGCCAAAAACCCAATTACTACGAGTATAATAAAGATATCAAACTCTAGTAAATCTCCGAAGAGTATATAAAAAGGTATATAAATATGTGTGGAATAGTAGCGGGCATAGCACAACGTAATATAGTTCCTATTCTTATTGAAGGTTTGAAACGTCTTGAATATCGTGGTTACGATTCTGCGGGAATCGCCATATTGGATTTCAAGCAACATTTACAGCGCCGACGTACTGTGGGTAAAGTTGAAGCGCTAGAAAGAGCGATAATACCCGAAGCGTTATCGGGTAATATTGGTATTGCACACACACGTTGGGCAACTCATGGTAAACCTAGTGAATCTAATGCCCACCCTCATATTTCAGGATCCAATATCGCGATAGTTCATAATGGTATTATTGAAAATTATTTGCCTTTAAGACAAGAACTGATAAAAGCAGGTTATTCTTTTGAATCTGAAACCGATACTGAAATTATTGCGCATTTATTAAATCAAGAGCTGAAAAAAAACAATAATTTTTTAGCTGCTGTTCAGAAAACAGTAGTACGTTTAGAAGGTGCTTTTGCCATTGTTTTTCTCTATCAGAATGAACCAAAATCTTTAATAGCCGTTCGTAAAGGCAGTCCTTTAATGGTCGGTTTAGGTCAAGGTGAAAATTTTATTGCTTCAGATCATTTAGCATTACTGCCAATTACTCAGCAATTTATTTATTTACAAGAAGGTGATATTGCTGAAGTCACCGCTGAAAAAGTGAGTATCTATGATAGTAAAGGGAAGAAGGTTCATCATCCTAAGCATTTTATCGATTTGCCAAACGAGGTAGTGAGTAAAGGTAAGTATCGTCATTTTATGGAAAAGGAGATCTTTGAGCAGCCCAACGCAGTTAATGCTGCGCTTGAAGGCCGTCTTGTGAACCAATTAGAGGTCTGGGATGAAATTTTTGGTGCTAATTCCATACAACGTTTTTCCAAAATTAAGCACGTTCAAATAGTGGCTTGTGGTACGAGTTATCACGCAGGCTTGATTGCAGCACAATGGTTAGAACGGTGGGTAGGTATTTCTTGTCAGGTAGATGTTGCCAGTGAGTTTCGATATCGACCGCATATCATTCAGCCAGATACCTTGTTCATTGTTTTATCTCAATCTGGAGAAACCGCAGATACTTTAGAGGCATTAAGACAGGCTAAAACTGAAAACTATGCAGCCACATTAACGATTTGTAACGTTCCTGGAAGTACTATGGTACGTGAATCTGATTTTGTATTATTAACACGAGCAGGTCCTGAAATTGGTGTGGCATCGACTAAAGCGTTTACCACTCAATTAACAGTTTTATTGCTATTAACCTCGTTTTTAGGCTTGTCTCATGGCTGGGATGAAAACCAAGAAGCGGCTTGTCTATCGGAGTTAAGAAGTTTACCGAAACTTTTAGAGCAAACATTAAAATTAGATCCTGCGATAAAAAAGTTAGCTAGATTATTTATCGATAAAGAACATGCCTTATTTATTGCTAGAGGAATTCATTTTCCAGTGGCATTGGAAGGGGCACTCAAGCTTAAGGAAATTTCTTATATCCAAGCCGAAGCTTATCCGGCCGGTGAGTTAAAACATGGGCCGCTTGCTTTAGTTGATAGTAATATGCCAGTAGTCGTTTTAGTGCCATCCAATTCATTGCTAGAAAAACTTAAATCAAATATTCAGGAAGTGCGTGCACGCAATGGCCAACTTATTTTGTTTGTACAAGACGAGTTAGATCCCAATGAGAATGATAGCAAGAGCATTCTACTGCCGAAAGCAAGCGATATGATTAGTCCGATAATTTTTGCAGTTCCATTGCAACTTTTAGCCTATCATGTCGCTATTTTAAAAGGTACTGATGTTGATCAGCCACGCAATTTAGCAAAATCAGTCACTGTCGAATAGCTAGCCATGATTAGTCATTTTACAGCAGGCGGTTACTGGTTCAGTAATGATGGAGGAACGCTCATCATTAACAGTCGGATATTTAAAAAATGATCCATATTGTTTATGCGATTCGGGCAGTAACGGAGCAGAAGGCTCATCTGAAAGCGCGCCTATCTCAATAACAGTGTGATGAGGTTGATCAAATTCAATATTATGATCGCTACTGATCGACTGAATATAGTATCGAACGGCTTCTTTTATGAATTTTTTACACTGTTCTTTATTATCTCCTTGACGAGCATGACCACGTTCTAAAATGTGTTTAACGGTTTGTAATTCATCAAGCAGCTCTTTATTTGGCGGAGTTATTTTTGGTAGACATGGAGATAGCTTACTAATATAGGAAGTCAAAGCCGCTGGCGCTGCAGCAATAGGGAGAGCAATTATAGCGCGAATAACCTCATCATCAATGGGAACAACGTAATAGGTGAGTGCAAATGTTGTAGCGAAAACAGATAAGGTTAAAATAATTTTAGCCGCCTTAACCGAATTAGATTCATTACTTTCTAGAGTAGAATAAGTATTTTTACCCGTGCAATAGCAAAAACCGGCGGCAAATGCAAGAGCAACAATTGCTATGCAAATAACCAGTGCCCCCTCATTATCCCCATTTCCATCACACCCATCGCTAGGAACGCAAGAATTTCCTGAATCATAAGCAGGATTTAATAGAAGGTAAGAAAAAAGCAGATGGTCAGTGGGAATATAGAATGGATCACGACTTAAATAAGAAGAATCCCTACTTGAAGATGGGGGAGGTTCTAAATAAGTATGTAAATGCTTATTGGTCGCGAGTAAATAACGTAATCCTTCACACAGTTCTTTTTCAGTATATTTACCCCCTTCATTTAAAGTAAGTCCTTCAACATCGAAAGCTATAGCACCAATTATATCCGTTCTAGTTTCTGCACTGACACCCGGAAATTTATTAACATCATATAATTTATTTAATTCTTTTATAGGCATAATAAATCTCTGTATAAGAAGTATATTAGATTTGAGTATAAGAGAGTTAAAAAAAAATTAATAGATTGCCATAAATCCTTTTTGGTCATATCTGAAATGAATAAAGAATAAACAAGGAGTAAGAGAGATATGTTAATGCGTTACGGCGATAGCTTACACGCTAGCTATTTTAACTATTTCAGCTAATTTATTCGCGATAGTTTGTACTTCCGAAAAGTTACTACCTTCGACCATAACACGGACGACAGATTCCGTTCCTGAGGGGCGTAATAATATACGGCCGCGATCTTTTAATAGAGATTCTGCTTCTTGCACAGCTTTTTTTATACTAGGGTCGTTGATCGTGACTAAAGGATTTTCAGCAGGGATGTTGATTAATAGTTGAGGAAACTTTTTCATCGCTTTTTTGGCTATATGTAATGATAGGCCCGATGATTGGATAGCTTCTAGTATTTGCAATGCAATAATGATTCCATCTCCAGTTTTAGTTAAGCGACGAGAAATAATATGCCCAGAAGATTCTCCACCTAATTGCCAATTTTTGCTTTGTAATGCTTCATTGACATATCTATCGCCCACTGAGGTACGAATAAAATCGAGGCCTAATTCTTTTATAGCTAATTCTAAACCGAGATTACTCATAGCAGTGCCTACAATGCCACCTTTAATATGACCTTGTTTAACACCATGTTGGGTTAATATAAATAGTAATTCATCTCCATCAACAATTTCACCCAAATTATCTACCATTAATACTCGATCACCATCACCATCAAAGGCAATTCCTAAATCTGCTTTTTGCGATGAAACAGTTTTTTGCAAATGTTCTAAATGAGTTGATCCACAGTCTTTGTTAATATTTAAGCCATTTGGTTTTGTACCTAACACAGTTAAGTCTGCACCTAATTCAGAAAATAATGATGGGGCAATATGATAAGTAGCACCGTTTGCACAATCGAGAACGATTTTTAAACCGTTTAATTGAAAGGATTTTGGGATTGTCGATTTGCAAAAATTTACATAACGGGCTTTTGCATCTTCAACCCGTATCGCTTTTCCCAATTTAGCGGAATCAACGGTATGAATAGCTTGAGTAAGGTGAGTTTCAATTTGTAATTCCAGCTCATCGGCTAATTTAGTCCCATCATGCGAAAAAAATTTAATTCCATTATCATAGTAAGGGTTGTGTGATGCGCTAATTACGATGCCCGCTTGTGCACCTAGATCAGAAGTTAAAAAAGCAATAGCAGGTGTTGGAATAGGGCCTAAGAGAAGGACATCAACCCCCGCGGCGGATAAACCGGCTTCTAGGGCAGATTCAAGCATATAACCAGAAATTCGCGTATCCTTACCAATTAAAACCTTATTTCGCCCATTAGCTAGAACTTTCCCTACAGCCCAACCTAGTTTTAGCACAAATTCTGGTGTAATAGGATTTTCACCTACCTTTCCGCGAATACCATCTGTCCCAAAATATTTGCGGGTTTTTGCCATGATGAATCCAAGAATAATTCGATTAATTACAGACTATCTGCTGCTGGATCGCTATCAGTTACTGTCGAGTCCTTTTGTGAAGCTGATTTTTCCTCAGAAGAAGAGTTTGTATCTTTTTTACTTCCATTGCTCCAGCCTTTGGGTTCTCTAGGAGGTTTACCCTCCATAATGTCATTAATTTGGCTGGAATCAATGGTTTCATATTTTATTAGGGCTTCTGCCATGAGGTGTAACTTTTCAATGTTATCTTGCAATAATGTTTCAGCAATTTTATAATTACGCTCAATAATACTACGGCTTTCTTCATCAATTAATTGAGCGGTATCGTCAGAAAATTTAGTATTTTTAGCTATTTGATGACCTAAAAATACTTCTTCATTTTCTTGATTATAAGTTAAAGGACCAAGACGTTCGGATAAACCCCATTTAGTTATCATGTTCCGGGCAATTTCAGTGGCGCGTTGTATATCGTTTGATGCACCTGTAGTGATTTGTTCCGGCCCAAAAATGAGATATTCCGCAATACGCCCGCCAAATAAACTGGCAATCTGACTCTCTAAGCGTTGTTTGGTATAGCTATAGCGATCTTCTTCGGGCAAGAACATAGTGACGCCCAGAGCTTTACCACGTGGAATAATAGTAACTTTATAAACAGGATCATGGTCAGGGACTAAGCGTCCAACAATCGCATGTCCGGCTTCATGGTAAGCCGTTAATTTTTTCTCTTTTTCATTCATTACCATGGAACGTCTTTCACTTCCCATCATGACCTTATCTTTGGCTTTTTCTAGGTCAACCATATCAACGGTAGATTTATTTTCGCGTGCTGCAAATAAAGCAGCTTCATTAACTAGATTAGCCAAATCTGCACCGGAGAAGCCGGGCGTGCCTCTAGCTATAATCACTGGTTTTACATCTTTTCCATAAGGAACTTTTCTAAGATGAACTTTTAGAATTTGTTCTCTACCACGGATGTCAGGTAGCCCTACAATTACTTGTCGATCAAAACGACCTGGGCGCAATAAGGCAGGATCTAAAACATCGGGTCGATTAGTGGCGGCCATAACAATAACACCTTCATTGCCTTCAAAGCCGTCCATTTCAACCAGTAATTGATTTAGTGTTTGTTCGCGTTCGTCATGCCCGCCACCTAAGCCGGCACCACGATGACGACCGACGGCATCTATTTCATCAATAAAAATGATACACGGAGCTTGCTTTTTAGCTTGCTCAAACATATCCCTTACACGAGATGCACCTACACCGACAAACATCTCAACAAAATCAGAACCGGAGATTGTGAAGAAAGGAACTTTTGCTTCACCTGCAACAGCCCGAGCTAAAAGCGTCTTACCGGTCCCAGGAGGGCCCATTAATAAAACGCCGCGTGGAATTTTCCCACCTAATTTCTGGAATTTAGCTGGGTCTTTCAAAAATTCAACTAATTCACTGACTTCTTCTTTTGCTTCCTCAGCGCCGGCCACATCAGCAAAAGTAACCTTAACCTGATCTTCCCCTAATAAGCGCGCACGACTACGACCAAAAGATAAAGCGCCTTTTCCTCCGGCGCCGCCCATTTGCCGCATAAAAAATATCCATACTCCAATGAGCAAAAGCATAGGGAACCAATTAATAAAAATACGCATCAAGAAACTTTCCTGTTGCGGTGGTTCTCCTTTTACATTGACTTTATTTTTCAACAACTCAGGGAGTAAATACTGATCGGGAATAGGCATATAACTGGTGAAAGATTTGTCACCATTTAATTGTCCTTTTATAACTTGGTTGCTTTGTATCGTTACAGATTGCACATTACCTTGCTTAACGTCTTTCAAAAATTCAGAATAAGTTAAGCGTTCGCCACCGTTATTACGAGGCTCGAGATTATTAAATACCGAGATAAGTATGACGGCAATAATTAGCCACAAAAAAAGATTTTTCAGCATGTCGTTCAAGCTATACTACCTCGCATTTCTCATCTCACAAAGAGGGCATTATATACTAAATTTTTGGGGTTTCGATTATTTTAAGCTCTTTTTCAGTGCTCTAGTCTCAAAAAACGGACTAAATTAATAAATAATCCAGCAGTTTATTTTCCCTTATGATAACCTACAGCCACTAAATAAACTTCTGCAGAGCTTCCTCTGGAAGCGGAAGGTTTTCGAATAGTAACCTTTGCAAATAAGCTTCTTAAGTCTTTTAGAAAAACTTCAAATCCTTCTCCTTGAAAGGTTTTTACTATAAAACAACCTTTTGGTTTTAATACTTTCTGAGCAAAGTCTAAAGCTAATTCAGCTAAATAAATGGATCTAGGTTGGTCAACACTGCGCATTCCACTAAAGTTGGGGGCCATATCAGAAATTACAAGATCTATTGGTTTTAATTGTACACGTTGTAAGAATTGTTGCATAACAGATTCTTCTCGAAAGTCTCCTTGGAGAAACTCCACATGGTTCAAAGCCTCCATTGGTAGAATATCTAAGGCATAGACTTTTCCAGTGCTCCCTACTATTCCAGAGGTAAGTTGGGACCATCCTCCAGGCGCAGCTCCAAGATCAACGATGGTCATGCCAGGTTTAATCAGTTTGGTTTTTTCTTGAATCTCTAGTAGCTTATACGCAGAGCGCGAACGCAATCCTTCTTTTTGAGCGCGTTTTACATAAGGATCGCTAAAATGCTGTTTTAACCAGCGAGGACTGCTTTTACTCCTGGACATCGGGTTGTTGTTGGCAATGGGTTTCCCGTATTAGGAATTTCCCAATCAATAAGGCTATCAGATAGCAAAAAGGTAATACAATAAAGGCTTTTCGGTAATCTTCGACGCTATAAAAAGGAGCACCATTATGATAGCTCCCATTCCAGTTTAAATGTAAAAATATACCAATCACCGGCTGAAATAAAGCTCCTCCAGCCACTGTAGCCATGTTATTAATACCCATGGCCGTTCCTGCTACACTGGAGTGATTATTATCTTTAACTACTCCGAATGCGAGTGATTGTCCTGAAGCGGCGAGACCAAATAAGAATAAACAAATATAAAGCCAAAATAAGGGAAGGTGTGGGACATAAATAACCGGTATTAATCCAATAATACCTAAACTCGCAGCAAACTTTAAAGGCATTCCACGTAAGTTTACCTTGTCTGACCACCAACCTAATAATGGGCAGCCTATCCCAATAGCTAACCAAATCATAGTGCAGGCAGTAGAAGCAGCTTTAGTGCTTATACCATAGGCAACAACCAGAAAGGGTACGCCCCATAAGGCTGCGAAAGCGGTGATAGGTGCCCATACCATAAAAGAATATAATGCTATAAACCAAGTTTGACTATTAGCGGCTACTTGATGAAAGCTTTGTAGTATGCTTTTTTTGGAAGTAGGTTGAAATTTGTGTCCTTTCGAAACAACTTCTGGACTATCTCTAACTACCAGCCAAATTAACAGGGCTAAAATAACACCTATTACACCCAAAATAATAATGGTTTGTCGCCAACCCCAATGACCTACAGCAATAGTTAACGGTGTTTCGCCAACAATAGCTCCTACACAGCTCATTAACTCAACTAAACCTGTTAAAAAAGCAAAGTATCTAGAAGGGAACCAGCGCGAGATAAGTACTAAAGTTCCTATAAATGAAAAAGCTGAACCCATTCCCATCATAAATCGGCCCGCCGAAGCGGTAGCTATATTGGTGGTAGCGCCAAACAAAAAAGCCCCTACGGCACAAGTGAGAACTGCTACCGTTAATAAGCGTCGAGGACCAAACCGATCAAATAAAAACCCTGCTGGGAGTTGCATGGGGGTATAGGAATAGTAATAAAAGGCAGCCATTGTTCCTAAGGTAATGGCATTAAGTCCTAAGTCATTAATTAACTGATTGGTCATTACTGCTGGCGAAACTTGCAATATGAATTCATACATATAAAAACAGGAAGCAAGAATACAGATAATAGCGGCGAGCAAAGTTGGTTTTTGCTTTGCTAAAGAAAGCGATGATAAATCGTTATTGTTATTTTTAGACATAAGCTTGAATTAAAGTAGCAATGCTAGTAAAAAACTTAAATAGCACTAGCTGTTTCATTGGAATACTGTGGTTTGCAATAAGTTTCTCGAAGCAAAAAATGACTTACAAAAAACGCAATGATGTAACATAAAGGCAATACAAAAAGCGCTTTTTGATAATCTACTATACCATAAAAGGGAGTGCCATTATGCATGATGCCCCCCCAATTGACGTAAAGCAAAATTCCAATCAAAGGTTGAAATAGAGCTCCCCCCGCGACAACGGCCATATTATTAAACCCTATAGCTGTGCCGACTACACAAGAAGTATTATTATCTTTGACAACTCCAAAGGCTAATGATTGTCCTGATGCGGCCAGGCCAAAGACAAATAAAATAAGATATAGCCAAGGTAACGGTAACGGAGGGCAATATATAACAATAGTAAGACTAATTATTCCCAATAAAGCAGAAAAGCTGAGTGGTTTTGATCGCGAACTGATTTTGTCAGAGAACCAACCCGCTAAAGGACTACCCAAGCCAATACCTAACCAAATCATTGCGCTCGCTTCAGAAGCAGATTCTGTAGTAAGACCATAACTGGCTACTAGAAAGGGGATACCCCACAAGGCAGCAAATGCAGTAATAGGTGCCCATATAGAAAAAGAGTACAAAGCAATTAACCAAGTTTGTTTATTACTACAGACTTGTTGGAGTCGTTTTAATTCACTTTTTTTAGGTGGGGACTGAAATTTATGCCCTTTCGAAACCGCTTCGGGACTATCTCGCACCACCGTCCATACCAACAAGGCTAATAAGCAACCTACGATAGCTAAAGAAATAATAGTTGATCGCCAACCCCAATGATTAATAGCCGTTACTAAAGGAACCTGACCAGCAATTGCTCCTACTGAGCTCATTAATTGAACGAGGCCGGTCAGTAAAGCAAAGTATTGAGGAGGGAACCAGCGTGATACAAGAAGTAAAGCGCCTATAAATGAAAAAGAAGAGCCTATGCCCATTAAAAACCTGCCAAAGGAAGCCATTACCGTGTTTGGCGTAATACCGAAAAAGAATGCTCCTAGAGCGCATATTAAAATAGCTAAGGTTATTAAACGGCGCGGACCAAACCGATCAAAGAGTAGACCGGCAGGTAATTGCATGGGCGTATAAGAATAGTAGTAAAAAGCTGCCATAGTACCTAAGCTCGCCGCATTAAGACCTAAGTCACGCATTAATTCATTGGTCATAACCGCGGGAGATACTTGCAAAGTATACTCGTACATATAGAACATGGCAGCAAGTATACAAATAACAGAAGCGAGGAATAATTGTTTCTTAGTGGTTAAAGATTGTGGCACATCTTGTGACATTATTGCTTCATTATTGTACATTATTTACCTCTTAGATCATGTTCCTCATGACCTTATTGTTGATAGCTTTTTTTAAAAGATCAAGTTAACGTTATTCTGCGCACTATAATGCGGCTATTAAAATCTTAGTAGAAAACAATAAGTGATCGAGATTTTGATTGCAAGTCCATAAGATTTCAGACTTATTTATTATTTTGATTAATAATGTGTACTGATAGAAAGTATTTTTAAAACATGAGAGAAGCATTCATTCTAGATATCAAATGTAGCCTAGGTCAAAAAGCTCACACCTTTCTAAATTTTAGTATCAGGTTTAATCTTTGATAGTTTCGAGTCTGGTTAAATTATAGGTCTTTATGATAAAGATTGATCCTAAAAAATACTTTGTTATACTTGGGCGGCTGTTGCCGGGATGGTGGAATTGGTAGACGCGCCGGACTCAAAATCCGGTGATGGTGACATCGTGTGGGTTCGAGTCCCACTCTCGGTACCATAAATTATCTGGTTTGAAGAAGAGTGATCGCAGTTGCTGCGATTCCTTCCTGGCGTCCAATAAAACCCAATTTTTCTGTGGTAGTTGCTTTTAGATTGATCTGATCCAGATCGATTTTCATGTCCTGTGCTAAATTAATTCGCATTGCTGCTAAATAATCTTTAAGCTTGGGTGCTTCTGCGATGATCGTAATATCTACATTATTAATAGAGCAATTTTTTTCATCCAACATTTGGACAGTTGTTCGTAGGAACACTCGACTATCTTTATTCTTCCAGCGCTCATCAGTATCAGGAAAATGTTGACCTATATCACCCAAAGCACAGGCCCCTAATAAGGCATCCACTAGAGCATGAATGACGACATCACCATCTGAGTGGGCTTTAAGTCCCATTCGATAAGGGATGTTGACCCCTCCCAACGTTATATAGTCTCCTGTTTCAAAAGCATGTACATCGTAACCATGACCTACTCGAAAATTAATGCTCATAAATTCCTCTTCTTTATACAAATTTTTGCTTAACGCGAAAACGATTAGTATCGTATCATGATGGGCAGATATTTCTCAGCACCCTAAACATGGGAACATAAGGAAGGTATTCTTTTCTAACTTAAAAACTAGGTTGGATAGGAAAGCAGATGCTATGATTAACGAGCAGATTTTAGTCGAGAAGGGTTTAATGATACAGACGACACATTATTTTACAAATTACTTTTTAGTGGCTATGCCCGTTTTAACGGATGCTTATTTTAATCGTTCGGTGGTGTATATTTGCGAGCATACGGAAAAAGGAGCAGTGGGTATTGTTATTAATCAACCCTTACAATCTTTGCGTGTTAATCTTTCAGAAATATTACAAGACATCAGGAATAGCAAGTCAGAGGAGTCAGCTAAAGACATTGCCGGGACAGATTTTCCGATATTATGTGGAGGACCTGTTCATCCCGAGCGTGGTTTTGTGATACATGCACCTGCGGGTGAATGGCAATCTAGTCTTAAAATGAGCTGTGAAATTTCCGTAACTACCTCTAAGGATATTTTACTCGCGATTGCGAAACAGCAGGGGCCTGATAAGTTTATTTTCTCATTAGGCTATGCAAATTGGATAGCCGGTCAAATGGAAGAAGAAATTGTTAATAATTTTTGGTTAACTTTGCCTGCGAGTCCTAATATATTGTTTGATATTCCTTTCGAGCAACGGTGGTCAAAAGCGATGAATCACTTAGGCGTGGATGTCACTAAATTAGCTTATATGGGTGGTCATGCCTGAGAATAAGACCGTTATAGGATTTGATTTTGGTTCCAAGTATATTGGTGTGGCGGTAGGACAAACGTCGCCTTCTTTGGCTCAACCTTTGACAAGTTTAAACGTGAAAAATGGCGAACCTCCCTGGAAAGAAATTGCTCAGTTGTTACAGGTTTGGTCCCCTGATGTCTTAGTAGTTGGCATCCCATTAAATATGGATGGATCAGAACAGCCGATTACTCATTTAGCGCGAGATTTTTTAATGGAATTAAAAGATCGTTTTCAAATGCCAGTTTTTCCTATTGATGAAAGGTTAACAACCGTTGAGGCGCGCTCACGTCTTTTTGCTGTGGGTGGCTATAAAGCCCTGAAAAAAAAATCTATCGATAGTCTTGCGGCTCAATTAATCGTTGAAATGTGGTTAGAGAACCGATGAGTAAGGCACTTCTTAAATCAACCTCTGTTGTTGCTTCCATGACGTTGATTTCGCGGATTTTAGGTTTTGTTCGCGATATGGTTGCCGCTAGAATTTTTGGTGCGACAGCAGCAGTCGATGCTTTTTATATTGCGTTTAAAATTCCTAATTTCATGCGTGGATTATTTGCCGAAGGATCTTTCTCTACGGCCTTTATTCCCACTTTATCTGAATATAAGCAAACTCGTTCACAAGAACAAGTGCAGCAATTTGTTGCGCATATTGCAGGTACATTAGGCTTAATTTTATTAGGAATTTGTATTCTAGGTGTTCTAGGAAGTAAAGGTTTGGTTAGTTTATTTGCTCCAGGACTAGATCCTTACCGTTTCCAATTAGCAATAGAGATGTTAAGGATAACGTTTCCATATTTGATGTTGATCTCATTAACCGCATTAGTGGGTGCGACGTTGAATTGTTACGGACAATTTTGGGTTCCTGCTTTTACACCCGCATTATTGAATATCTCCCTAATCATGACTGCGTTTGGTGTGACACGTTTTTTTAAAGTACCTGTTGAAGCTCAGGCATGGGGTGTATTGCTAGCAGGTTTTCTACAATTAGGCTTTCAATTACCGTTTCTACATCGATTAAAATTATTGAAAAAACCACAATTTAAATGGCGCGATCCTGGCGTGCAAAAAGTATTAAAGCTTATGTTGCCGGCTTTATTTGGTTCTTCAATAGGGCAAATTAGTTTATTACTTAATACAGTTTTTGCTTCTTTTTTAGTCGCAGGTAGTGTGACTTGGCTTTATTACTCCGACAGACTGGCTTATTTTCCCTTAGGTGTGTTTGGTGTGGCTTTAATGACAGTGATTTTGCCACATCTCTCGCGCCAGCATGCAGCAAAATCACCAGAATTATTTGCCAGCACGTTAAACTGGGGCTTACGTTGTAATTTATTGATCGGAATCCCGGCCTCGTTAACCATGTTGATTTTATCGGGGCCGCTTATAGTTACACTTTTTCATTATGGAAAGTTTACTATCCATGATGTCTTTATGACGCAACGTAGTGTGATAGCTTATTCCATCGGTCTACAAGCATTTATGCTGATTAAGGTATTGGCAGCTGCTTTTTATGCACAACAAAACATAAGAACACCCGTGAGAATAGGAATTATCGCCTTAGTTGCGAATATGATTTTTAATGCCATATTAATTTTTCCGCTAAAGCACGCGGGTTTAGCTTTGGCAAGTTCATTATCAGCTTGGTTGAATGCTGGTTTGTTATTGTGGGGTTTGCAAACTCGCCAAGTTTTTCAATGGCAATCAGGATGGCTAAAGTTTGTATTACAATTGTTATTTGCTAATAGTACATTATGTTTATTTTTGTACTGGGCAGCAGCCGCTACTCCGGTTTGGATAAATTGGGGTTGGCAACAACGTTTTGCACATATTTTCTTTTTAGGTATCACTTCAATTATTATTTATATTGCTAGCCTATGGATAAGTGGTTTACGTTACGATGATTTAAAAGCCCAGTCATGACAGAGCTGATTTGCAATATCCATAATATAAAAACTAAGCATAAAGGGTGTGTGGCGACTATTGGTAATTTCGATGGTTTACATCAAGGACATCGAAGAGTTATCCAATCTTTAATCAAACTCGGTAAACAACTTAATTTACCTACTTGCGTGATTCTTTTTGAGCCCCATCCGCAAGAATTTTTCTATCCAGAGAAAGCGCCGGCACGCTTAATGCGACTCCGAGAAAAAATTAAATTTTTACAATTTTTAGCTATCGATCGAGTCCTTTGCTTACGGTTTAATAAACGTTTAGCAGAATGTAGCGCAGAAGAGTTTGTTAAGAAAATTCTAGTCGATAAATTAGGTATAAAAGGCGTAATAATCGGAGATGATTTTCGTTTTGGCAAAGGACGTGAAGGAGATTTCCATTTTTTGCAAAAATTAGGTCAGGAATACGGATTTAAAGTTTTTTCTACGCCAACCGTACTATTTGAAAATGAACGTATAGGTAGCTCAAGAGTAAGAAATGCCGTTTGGAACGCTGATTTTAAATTAGCAGAATTATTACTGGGTCGTCCCTTTATACTCAGTGGCCGAGTAATTTATGGTGATCAACGCGGACGATTACTTGGTTTTCCGACAGCTAATATTGGATTGCATCGTCAGGTTATACCTTTGCAGGGCGTATTTATAGTTAACGTATATGGCTTAGCGGAAACTTCTTTCTCGGGGATCGCCAATTGTGGGAAACGTCCAACAGTGAATGGTGTAAAAAATTTATTAGAGGTTCATTTATTCGATTTTGATCAAAATATCTACGGCCGATTTATTGAAATAGAATTTTTAAAAAAAATACGTGATGAAAAAAAATTCGATAGTCTAGAAGCACTTAAACAGCAAATTATTCAAGATGTGGCTATCGCTAAAAATTATTTTATAAAAAATTAATCTATTAATTTTTATCATTTAATAAATCCTTAATCTTTAGCTTGTATTGTTTTTAAATAGATAAGTATTTCTGAAAATAACAATAAAATCAATTATGAATCCCTATATAATCCCTTTACATCATTATACTGATCTGCTTAAAAAAGCTTATCTAGAAGATATAACATCGAAGATTGAAGTGGCTGGAGTAAAGATTTTTGGTGATAGCCTAAGTGATCCGGGGGGTAAATATGGGATGTATGAAAAAAAAATCTGGCATTTCCCATTAAGCCTAACTTTACATAAATCACCACATAAACAATTTACCAATGGTTTTGTTTGGAATTATGCATTTTATAAAAAAATGACATATTTAAGAAAATCGCATAATCCATTAGAAAATTCTAATTTAGCTCCCATTAATGGCTTCTTCAAATCTGAAAATAGGGCGCAAGGAGGTGCTATGGACTATAATTATGAACGATTTTTAAATTTCTTTAGATATTTAAAAGGGTTTTTTCTGAGTCTTGCCCTGACTAACATACAAAGCGAGGCAAAAAAATTAAAAAAAGAAAAACATAGTAAACTTAATCCAGATGATTTATGTATTATTTTTGCAGGAGCTAATGATCTCGTCACTGCAGGATATTGTAATAAAGGCGGAGCAGAGCGAGCCATACAAGGAATTGCTAAAACGATAGAAATTTTAACGACATCTCAACAAAAAGATGATTCAAATTATTCTAAAAATATATTAGCTTTTACTTTGCCTGATTTTAGCAAAACTCCTAGATTTTCCAAAAAAACAAAAAAGGAAAGGAAGCAAGCCCAAGAAGCTTGTCATTTCTTTAATGAAGGATTAAAAAATCTTGCTAAAAGTTACCAATATCTTGATTTTAGATTGTGTGATATCTATCAGGTAGCTAAAAAGGAGGATGTAGATCTAACTAAGATTAAGAAAAAAGCAATTATCATAACGGGCTCGGGAAATACTAAGAAGATTTATTATGTCGAAAACGAAAGCTTTATTTTAAGAAATGGCAAGGAAGTATCGATTGATATTAATCTATCAAGAGCGGAAAAAAAATTACTTGGGAAAGAAAAAGGAAAAATTGCAAGGAATAGCAAAAATTTACAAGAAATAGAGAATTTAGTTCATAAAATAGGTACTATAGCGAAATTAACTACAGATGTAAAAATATTTGATGCTGCTGCAGTGTTTGAAAAGATAGATGAAAATCCTGAAGCTTATGGGTTTACTAGTGGTTGCGCAGTTTATTATTTAAACAAAAATCAAGATAAGGAATGTATTTCTAAAAAAATAACATCAGGCAATGCCATCATACTTAAAGAAATCAATCAAGAATATAATGAAAAGAAAGGATCTCTTTCGGAATTTTGTTGTTATTATGTCCAAAATGGAAAGTTGGTGGAACACGATATTAATTCAACTAGGATTGCCAGTGTTACAAGCTTTACCCTTTCTAAGGAAGAAAAAATTGAGTTGCAAGAAAAACTTAAGCAACATCCTTTAAAAGATGGAATAAGCCAATTAATTGGCATGGAAGATAAACATAGCTCTTGGACTACTCATCTAGTGCAATCTGCTGTACAAGCCTATAAAAAGAAATTTGGAGAAAAAATCCAACTTGCCGATATTTATGCTTCCGTATTATTGGCAATAAAGAAAAGTTTCCCCAATCAGCAAGACATATTCTGGGATGATTTACATCCTTCGGTAATGGTCCACTTTTTGTTAGAGACCATGTTTGAACCTTTTTTTGAAAGTAATTACAATGTGAAACAGCCTCGAGTTTGGACGGATGACATGGCTATTCATAAGAAAGTCCTTCCTGAAGTTAAACTTCCCCATAAATCGGCAGAAGCACCAGATGATTATGATTATATGAGAAAACTTTCTATAATTTAGAGATTTTTTTGACGAAACCGGCCGGGCTGATTAGACTACGCGGATTATGTCACGAAAAGAATTTTACTTAATCCTCGAGACCAGTGAGCAGATTGCTCCAGACGTCAAGCATTTCACTTTTCGCTATGAAGAGGGGGTGAGCTTTGAGTTTATTCCAGGCCAATTTATTACCTTGCATATACCTACCGCTGAAAAAGTATTACGCCGTAGCTATAGTATCGCCAATAAAACGCATCAGGCGACTAATAAAATTGAATTTGCAGCCTCTTATGTTCCCGCAGGTATTGCGAGTGAACTGCTATTTACATTAAAACCAGGAGATAGAGTTACGGCGACCGGCCCTTTTGGGCGACTCATTTTGCGTGAAGAGATGCCGGAGCGTTATGTGTTGGTAGCAACGGGTACCGGCGTTACGCCCTACCGGACGATGTTGGCTGAGTTAGAACACAGATTTAAATTGCGTCCCTGTTTTAAGGTTATCTTGTTATTTGGTGTACGTAGACGGGAAGATTTATTATATCGTGATGAGTTTATTGCATTCGCAGAAAAAAATGCTTGGTTCGAATTTCACGCTTATTATAGTCGAGTTAAACTGCATGAGGTATTGAGTTATGAGCATACTGGTTATGTATTAAATGCCTTTAGTGAAATTAAACCGAATGCAAAACAGGATATTGTGTACTTGTGCGGTAACCCGAATATGGTGGATGAGGTTTTTACACTTTTAGTCAAAAGTTATGCTTTTCCTACTGAAAATATTCGACGTGAAAAGTATATTTCATCTAATTAACTAGCTCAGCAGCTAAAGAATAGGTAGCTGCTGAGTTTAAGTAAGGAAGTACTCACAGCAATTGGATTTTTGGCAAGGCGCCGCGATAATGAAGCAACCGGAGTGTATGTCATACATGAGGATTGCGAATTGAGCGGCAACACAGACAAAAATTCAAGTGCGAAGAGTAAATTTATTCTGCTTCGATTTGTTCTAGTACCGAGATCATTTCCATTGCTGTGTCTATTGCATCGCGGCCTTTGTGACAACGCTTTCCATCTATACGTGCTAACGCTTGTTCTTCACTATCAGTAGTTAGAACTCCAAAAATAACAGGTATAGATTCTTGCAAAGCAACTTTTTGGCAAGCATAACTCACCTGTTGGCAAACATAATCATAATGATCGGTCTCGCCACGAATAACAGCACCTAAACAGATGATAGCTAAACAGTTTTCATCGGAAATTGCTATTTGCTGAGCTGCAAGACCGATTTCTATCGCCCCAGGAACTCTGACAATAGTGATGCATTGTTCGGGAAAATTTAATTCTTTTAATCGTTGTAAGGCACCATTAAGTAATTCTTCGGTGATACTTTGATTGAAGCGACTGACTACGATAGCAATATTAAATTCATCAGTCGGTTGATTGAAATGTAAGGGTTTAGCAATGATTTCTTTTATTTTTTGCATAAGATGTTCCTTTTTTATAAATTGAGTAGATGTCCGAGCTTGGTTTGTTTAGTTTTTAAATAGGTATGATTTGTCGAATTAGGCTGCGCAATTAAAGGAATGCGCTCCACAACTTCTATTCCATATTGCTCTAAATCGATAATTTTTTGTGGATTATTGGTTAGTAATTTTACCTGTAATATTTTTAGGTTTTGTAGCATTTGCGCGCCTATCCAATAATTTCGATCATCACTGCCAAAACCCAATTTTTGATTCGCTTCGACAGTATCAAGGCCCTGATCTTGTAAGGCATAAGCTTTAAGTTTATTCAATAAACCAATACCCCGACCCTCTTGGCGTAAATAAAGTAATATACCCCCTTGTTGACTAATTTGTGCTAAAGATTCATGTAATTGCCAACCGCAATCACAACGGGCAGAGCCAAAGAGATCGCCAGTAAAGCATTCTGAATGGATACGTACTAAGGTGGGTTGATTGGACGCTGCTGGTTTTTCTTTAATGAGTGCTAAATGATGATGCTTGTCCAGGCAGCTTTCAAACAATTTAACTGTTAAATCACCATAATCTTCGGTAGGTAAGCCAATAGAGGCGATTTCCTTGACCAAAGTTTCAGTTTGTAGACGGTATTGGATTAAATCGCGTATCGATAATAAAGCGAGTTGATGTTGCTTGGCGAATTTTTCTAAGTCAGGAAATCTTGCCATACTTCCATCTGGGTTCATGATTTCACAGATAACCGCCGCAGATTTTAAGCCGGCTAAACGGGTTAAATCGGTACTACCTTCTGTTTGTCCCATGCGTTCTAAAATACCGCCTTTTCGGGCACGTAAAGGAAAAATGTGGCCTGGCATGACGATATCCCTAGGGCCGCTTTCGGGGTTGATAGCTACTTGAATGGTACGGGCACGGTCTGCGGCTGAGATGCCGGTCGTGACCCCTGCTGCAGCCTCGATAGACGCAGTAAAGGCAGTGTTAAAAGGGTTGGTAGAGTGTTCCACCATCATAGGGATTTGCAAGCGCTTAATATCTTCTTCAGCTAAGGCTAAGCAGATTAATCCACGCCCATATTGGGCCATGAAATTAATAGCTTCGGGCGTCACTCTATCAGCAGCAAGGACTAAGTCACCTTCATTTTCTCGGTTTTCATGATCGAATAAAACGATCATTTTACCTAGGCGTAGGTCTTCCAAAGCGCGGTCGATATTCGGGAATGTAGAGGTTTTTATCATCTGTTTTGTTATTGCTGATTTGGGACAGTATTATACGCCTATTGTTCCCTCCATTTAAACTCAAAACATGTATCTCTACCTAAATGAGTGGTATTAATCGGCATTGCCCCTTTTAAGGGGTTCGGAGAAGTAAAGGCTAGTTGGGCACTTTCTCCTAGCCATACGGGCGCCACATAAATAAACGCACGTTGTAATAAGCCGCTTTTAATGAAAGCTTGAAAACTAACACCCCCGGCCTCTATCCACAAATTAATTTTTCCATCTTGTCCAATTTGCTTCAGTATTGCCAGTAAATCAAGACCTTTTTTATCACTTTTTATGGGAATGAAACGGATATCATGTTGTTGTAGTTTTTGTCGATTACTTAAATCGGCATCATGGAAAATAGTAATGGATTCTACAGAATTAAAAATTTTTGCTGAAATCGGTATGCTGAGATGGGTATCTAAAATATAAAGCGGTTTTTTATATGTCCCATCATCTAAACGACAATTTAATAACGGATTGTCCAAACAAATTGTTTTCGCCGTCGTTAAAATGGCGTCACTTTGTTTACGTTGTTGATGTGTAAATTGCTGAGCTTCATTGCCTGTCAATCGAATACGTTTTCCATTTTTACCGGCAATTTTTCCATCTAAACTCATGGCTAATTTTGCGGTAGTAAAGGGTCTTTTATGTTTCCACCAGTAGCTATAACTCGCATAAAAATTATCGATAGCAGGTAGAGGATGTTGGATACATTCAATTCCTGACTGCTGTAGTATTTTATCAGTATGACTGTTTACAGCAGGGTTGGGATCTCGAAAAGCATAAATGACCTTAACGATGCCGCTTTTTTTAATCAGATCAGTGCACGGAGGAGTTTTTTTGGCGGTATGACAACAAGGTTGTAAAGTCACATACAATGTGGCGCCTTGGATAAGAGAAGGATCAACTTTACTAATGGCATCCACTTCGGCATGAGCTAAACCACTTTTCTGGTGATAACCCGTGGCGATAACCTGTGCATTTTTAACTAATACAGCACCCACGCAGGGGTTTGGTGCGCAAAAGCCCTGGCGTATCTCTGCCAATGCTAAGGCAGATTTGAGATAGTGAGTGGCAGAGTTATTCATGTATCTAAGGCCTGAGCCAATTTTTCATGTAGCTTATCAAAAGCGCTGTTACTCATAATCACGATATGATCGGAAGTTTGGGCTTCTTTAACTACTTTTTGGACGATATCCGCTACGGAGTCGCAAATAACAATCGGAATTGATGTTGTTTCAATTAAGCGTTCAATACCCCAATCTTGCTTTGGCCGCATTAACCATACCTTGTTTGCATTTTGTAAAGAAGGGCCTAAAGTTTCTCGATGTATTCCAGACCGCATAGTATGTGTACCAGATTCTAAAATAACTAAAATGCGTTTATTTCCAATTTTTTTACGTAACCCGGCAAGCGTTGCGGCAATGGCGGTAGGATGATGGGCAAAATCATCGTAAAGTGTTATGCCATTGACTTGTTTATAGATTTCTAAGCGGCGTTTGACTCCTTGAAATTGATTCAGTGCAGCAATTGCATTTTTTGGGTTAACACCGATATGATGTGCAGCCGCTATGGCAATAACAGCATTTGCTGCGTTATGATCCCCGATTAACAACCAATCTACTTCGCCTTGTTTTTTGTTTTTATGATAGACAGTAAATTGACTGGCATCTGCTTTTAATAATTCGGTTCGCCAAGTTATATTTTTATTTTCTTCATTTCCTGTGTACTCAATCGGTGTCCAACAACCACGTGATATGACACTTTGTAAATTTCTATCGGTTTTTGGGCAAATAATTAATCCCTGGCTAGGCACCGTTCGTAATAAATATGAAAATTGAGTTTTAACTGCATCTAAGTTGGGAAAAATGTCTGCATGATCAAATTCAAGATTATTTAAAATCAAGGTTTTAGGATGGTAGTGAATAAATTTAGAGCGCTTATCAAAAAATGCCGTATCGTATTCATCCGCTTCAATGACAAAAAAATCTTCTTTTCCTAAACGAGCAGAACTACCGAAATTTTTAGAAATACCCCCTATTAAGAATCCAGGATTTAAGCCAGCATATTCTAATATCCAGCTTAATAGACTGGATACCGTGGTTTTACCATGCGTTCCTGAAACCGCTAAAACGTGGTATTTACTTAAAACATTTTCGGCTAGCCATTGTGGTCCCGAAATATAAGGGATATTTCGATTTAAAACATATTCAACACATGGATTTCCACGTGTCATGGCATTTCCCATGATTACTAAATCAGGATGAGGTAATAGATTCTTTTCATTATAGCCTTCAAAAACCGGAATTTTATGTTCGGCCAAATGAATACTCATTGGGGGATAGATATTTGCGTCAGAGCCGCTCACATCTAAATTTTTTTGCTTGGCTATTAAAGCAATGCCTGCCATGAATGTACCGCAGATACCTAAAATATGAAGTCGCATATTAGCCTAGAAAAAGTGTGAATGTTTCAAGTATATTATACTCTTCGCACTTGAATTTTTGTCTGTGTTGCCGCTCAACTCGCAATCCTCATGTATGTTAATACACTCCGGTTGCTTCGTTTTCGCGGCGCCTTGCCAAAAATCCGATTGCGGTGAGTATATTTAACTTTAAGTTACCTGGAGAATACGCGGGATGTCAAAGAAAAATGTGTTTTATGCTCAATCAGGCGGCGTTACGGCAGTTATTAATTCAACCGCCTGCGGTGTGATTGAAACCGCAAGGCAATATAAAAACAAAATCGGTAAGGTTTATGCTGGCTGTAATGGAATTATAGGTGCTTTGACTGAGGATTTAATTGATACAAGTAAAGAAAGCAGCAAAGCAATTGCTGGACTACGTTATACGCCCGGAGGAGCATTTGGCTCTTGTCGCTATAAATTAAAAAGCCTAGAGGAAAATCATGCGCAATATGCTCGTTTGATAGAGGTGTTTAAAGCCCATGACATCGGTTATTTTTTTTATAATGGGGGTGGGGACTCACAAGATACCGCACATAAAATTTATTTGCTTAGTCAAAAACTAGATTACCCATTAATCTGTATTGGTATTCCAAAAACCGTCGATAATGATCTTCCTATCACCGATAACTGCCCTGGTTTTGGTTCAGTTGCGAAGTATGTCGCTATTTCTACTTTAGAAGCAGGTTTAGATGTTGCCTCGATGTGTGCAACATCGACTAAAGTGTTCATCATGGAAGTAATGGGTCGACATACCGGTTGGATTGCGGCAGCAAGTGGATTGGCAATGCAAAAAAAGGGAGATGCGCCACATATCATCTTATTTCCTGAAATAAGCTTTGATGAGACTTTATTTTTGCAGCAAGTAGATAAAACCGTAAAAAAATTTGGTTATTGCGTTATTGTTTTGGCGGAAGGGATTAGGGATAGCAAACTACAATTTTTAGCTGAAGCGGGTACTATCGATGCATTTGGACATAAGCAATTAGGTGGCGCGGCTCCGGTTATTGCGCAATTAGTTAAAGCTAAATTAGGATATAAATATCATTGGGCATTACCTGATTATTTACAACGTTCTGCACGTCATATCGCTGCTGAAGTTGATGTTAAACAGGCTTACGCCTTAGGCAAAGCGGCCGTTGAATTTGCTCTTAAAGGCAAAAATGCGGTAATGCCTACTATCGTGAGAGCAGCAAGCAAGCGTTATCAATGGACGATTGGTGAGGCAAAATTAGCTGCAGTAGCAAATCAGGAAAAAAAACTACCCCGTTCTTACATCAGCAAGGATGGTTTCCATATTACTCAGCGTTGTCGCGACTATTTGCTGCCATTAATTCAGGGTGAATCTTATCCTCTGTATCAAAAGGGTTTACCAAATTATATATCGCTAAAAAAGATTAAAGTTAAGAAAAAACTAGGGAATTTCGTTGTTGAATTAAAATAATTATGCCGCTACTTATCTAAAAAGGTAATATGTATTATC
Source organism: Rickettsiella endosymbiont of Miltochrista miniata (assembly GCF_964031245.1). Taxonomy (NCBI): domain Bacteria; kingdom Pseudomonadati; phylum Pseudomonadota; class Gammaproteobacteria; order Legionellales; family Coxiellaceae; genus Rickettsiella; species Rickettsiella endosymbiont of Miltochrista miniata. The sequence goes on along the minus strand of NZ_OZ035017.1, from coordinate 1,416,702 downwards.
ATATATATTACTTTTTTTGACATTTATAGGACTTTAAACAAAGTATAAGTTTACTCTATGGGTCATAACAATAAAACTTTAATAAAGCTATGGCATGAATATAAAAGACATTAGACGGAAAAATTTACGGAAATTAGCACGCTCAGTAGGCGGGATCACCGATTTATCTGAGTATTTGGATCGCTCGCAAAGCCAGATTAGTCATTTAATAGGCAATAGCCCGATTAAAAATATTGGCGATCGATTGGCTAGCCATATCGAGAAGGTTTTTAATAAACCTCATGGATGGCTGGATCATGAACATGCTGCTGAAGAGTCTGAAGGCGCTTACCAGTATGAGAATAGTCAGCCTTATTATCAAGTTCCCTTATTGACACCTCAAGAGGCGAAAGAACGTTTTCTGCAATTCATAAAAATTTCACCAAAAACTTATTCTAAGTATTTAAGCACTAATATTCCACTTAGTTCGGATGCTTTTGCATTGCGTGTAGAGAATGATTGCATGGAAACCGCACAAGGGCCAAGTTTTCCTAAAAACTGTATTATTGTATTAGATACTGATTGCGTAGCACATAATGCTGCTTTTATTTTAGCTAAAATAAAGCAAGATCCCGGAAGTACGCTACTTTTTAGACAATTAGTTATAGATGGAAATCGTCGTTACCTGAAAGCGCTAAACCAGCATTATCCTTTGACAGAAATGCAAGCTGATGATACGACATGTGGAGTAGTGCGCTTTATGCTGATGGAGTTTTGATAAATAGTAGATTATTTTTGTTCAATATTTTTAGTTATTTAATCTAAACATGCTTTTAGTGTATTTTTTAATAACGATGGGTTTTTCGTTTCCTTTTACAGCAATAGCAGTTGCAAAATCAGGGTAAAGGGATAAGTTTGAAATAGCATAATGAGGATTCATTTCTTTTTTTTTGGATTCTAAAATACTTAATTTAGAATCTAAGGAAAGTTTGTATCGAGAATAGGGATGAGTCTGCAAACTATCCCCCATTGCTTTTACTAAAGCTTCATTTCTTACCCAAGCATTAAAAAATGCTTCTAATTTCTTTATACCCTGCAGTGATTGCAATTGATCATATTCATCTGCGGGAAGGAAACGATAGGCAATTTTATCGAGATGTATTCTGTGGTTTATATATTCAATATCAATACCTACCGGTGTGTCGATAGTAAAAGCATAAACTAAGATATTTTTTGAATGTGAGAGATTAAACTCTATGCATTGCTCAGGATTTATCAATAAAGGCTTACCAGAAACTGAATACGTTAATTTCAGTTTCTGTGGATCTTGTTCAGAATAATAAGCCAATAAATCACGTAAGACAGCTCTTGAAACAATAAAGCCTAGTCGATAAGGGAGAGCTAACTTTTCAGCACGTATTTTTTCCTCAGGGGAAAGCCAGTTTTTAAAGATTTCATATTTTTTTGCATGGACTTCAAGACTAGTATGCCAAAGATGAATAATAGATTGGTTCAACGTGCCCATAGGTATTAGATCCTGATGTCTTAAAAAACCTTGCTGGATTTCCAAACGTTCCAACAGTATAAAGCTTAAAAGAATATATCAAAGCAATAATATAAACTCTGCATTTAATTTATTTCTAAGCATCACCTATAAGAAAATAAGTAAGTTCCAAAAATAGAAATTATTATTGTTTTTAACTATTTCTATTCTTAACCCCAAGAACTTCTACCAGCAAGGTGTTCATAAACTCAGCAATATCTATATAAACATTAAAAAAATAATGTGTCAATACATTTGCTAGTAATTTGCGGTATACTGGGTAAGGTCGAATTCAGGGATATAATAAAATGGAAAGATTTTCCATTAATAAATTTTTAAGACATTTAATACTAAATTGCGGATTAAAAAAAGAATTTGTTGATGAAATGATAGCGTATGCTAAACAACAGCAAATTTCTTTTATAACTTATTTAATCCAAACAAAAAAGATAGATTCTTCTTATTTAGCCCAGCTTTTAGCTGCTGAATTTTATCTAAGCTACATTGATTTAGATACTATTGATTTAATGCAAATACCTAGCAGTATATTGGATAAAAAGTTACTACTAAAATACAAAATATTACCTTTATCGCAAGATAAAAAAAATTTGACGTTAGCTTTAGTTGACCCCACGCAGCAACAGGTTTTCGACGATATTCGATTTTCTACTGGCTTAATGTTGGAATATAAGCTTGCAGAAGAAAAACAATTGGTAGAGCTGTTAAAAAAAATAAAAGACACGCGTTTAATAAAACAAGGCATTAATAGTGTGGGAAATTTAAGTCGTCACCAAGTAGCGCAGCCAAAAGACGTCAATAATCTAGATACAGTATTAAATAACTTCAGCAATGACGATTTAACAATTATCAACTATGTCAATGAGCTCTTGATTGATGCTATTACACATAATGCATCTGATGTTCATATAGAACCTTTTCAAAATGAACTACAAGTACGATTTAGGATTGATGGGTTATTGTATTCGATGGTTATTCTGCCTAAGCATTTAATTTCAAGGATTATCACTCGCTTAAAAATCATGTCGCAATTAGATATTGCTGAGCGAAGAATTCCACAAGATGGTCGTTTCCAATTAAAGGATATTGATGGTCGAAATGTAGATTGTAGATTGAGTACCTGCCCAACTATTCATGGCGAAAAATTAGTGATTAGAATTTTGGATAGTAACAAAATGATGCTAGAAATAGATAAATTGGGAATGAACAACGCACAAGAAAGGGAATTTATCAAAGCTTTAACAAGTCCTCATGGGATGATTTTAGTCACAGGACCCACCGGAAGTGGAAAAACTATCACTCTGTATACAGCTTTAAGTTTTTTAAAAAAAACTACCGTCAATATTTCTACTGTAGAAAACCCTATAGAAATTATTTTATCAGGAATTAATCAGGTTAACGTAAATCCTGCCGTAGGCTTAAATTTTGCTTGTGTGTTAAGGGCTTTTTTACGTCAGAATCCAGACATTATTATGGTAGGAGAAATGAGGGATCAGGAAACCGCGGAAATAGGAATAAAGGCTGCTCAAACAGGCCATCTGGTTTTATCAACGTTACATACCAATAGTGCTGCGGACAGTTTGATCCGCTTGGAGAATATGAATATTCCTACTTATAATATTGCAGCTTCTGTACAGTTAATTATTGCACAGCGTTTAGTTAGACGATTATGTGTACATTGTAAAATTGAAGAGCAATTACCCGAAAAAATTTTGTTAAAGTTGAATTTTTTACCCGATATTAAAATTTTTGCTGCAAAGGGATGTTCACAATGTACCGAAGGTTATAAAGGTCGTACTGGAATTTTTGAAATATTAACACTTACCAATGATATAAAAAAAATAATTTTAAAGAAGAATAGCGCGTTAGAAATCAATCAATTTGCAAAAAAACAAGGGATGCAAACTTTGTATTTATCGGCCTTAGAAAAACTTAAACAAGGTGAAATAAGTTTATTAGAAATGAAACGCGTAATAAAAGACTAAGTAATGTATGTTAAGTATTGTTAAAGTTTTGATCTGGAAAGGACTAACCACCACCAACAAGTCATATGAGGGTAAAGAATATTTCCGAAGCAAAACCCAATTACGCTTAGAATTACAACGTCAGGATATTTTTATAAACTATATACGTACTCGTTGGATTATTCGATTTATTAAGCCTGTCAAAATGCAGGAAATCTTTCTTTTTACACGTCAAATAGCGCGTTTACTACAAGCAGGAATTCCACTACTACAAATATTACAATTACTAGAGGCCAGTATCAACAACACCACTTTACAGGAATATTTACAAAAATTAATTGCTGAGTTGGAAGAGGGATTTTCACTAAATGAAGCGTTGCAAGAAAATAAAATCTATTTTAATAAATTTCATTGTAGCTTAATTGCATTAGGAGAAAAAACCGCTACTTTAGGGTTAATGTTTGAGCGCATTGCAGCATATCAAGAAAAAAATATGAAGTTAAAAGCAAAAATAATTAATGCATTAGTATATCCCGCTGTAGTTTTAATAGTGGCTATTCTGGTTTTTATTGCTTTATTAATGGGAGTAGTCCCTCAGTTTGAACAGTTTTTTTCTGATGTAGGGGCACAACTACCATTAATAACACGGATCGTTATTCATTTATCCAAACATATAGGATTTATTTGCAGCTATTGCGGCTTATTTTTATTAATATTAGGTGGCTTTTTTATTTTCTTAAAAAAGAGATATCCAATTGTAGATAATAAACTAGATGTTTTTTATTTAAAAATTCCTTTGCTTAAAAAAATTATCTCAGAAATTATAATTGCCCGTATCACACGTGCTTTATCTACCGCTCTAGCTGCGGGTTTGCCATTACTTGATGCTTTACAACTTATTGCTGAAATATCCGGAAACTTTGTTTATAAGTCGGCTATTTTAATGAGCTGTGAGCAGATACGTGACGGTGAAGGCTTTTATCAAGCTTTTTCACGGCAAAAAGTGATGCCATTAGATCTATTGCAACTTATTAAAATTGGGGAAATGGCTAATTGTCTAAGCGAAATATTAAATAATACTGCGGATATATATGAAGAAAAAATGAATTATTTTGCTGATAATTTATCAGTATTATTAGAACCCTTATTAATTATTATTTTAGGTTTAATGGTATCTGGTTTGGTTATAGCTATGTATTTGCCTATTTTTAAATTAGGAAGTGTTATTTAAGTGGAATTTTTTTTAAAAGCCAGTCTTGTTTTTTTTAGTGTTTTGTTAGGTAGTTTTTTTACGGTATTGGTATATCGTTTACCATTAATGTTACAGCAGCAATGGAGAAAAAATGCTCAACAGTTTTTAAGCCAAGAAAATTTGTTGCAGCTAAATGAAAAAACTTTTAATATTTTTTTACCCTTTTCGCATTGCCCGAATTGTCGTGAATATTTACCTATTTCACAGAAGATACCCCTAGTAAGTTATTTTTTTCTAAAAAGAAAATGCGCATATTGTCAGGTAAGAATTTCCTTTTGTTATCCGTTCATAGAAATTTTAACTTTAATAAGCTCATTTATCGTTATTCAACGATTTGGAATAAGTTTACAAGCCTTTGCGGCTTTAATTTTAACCTGGGGCTTATTAATTTTAGCGTTTATTGATTTTGAACATAAGCTATTACCGGATATCATCACTTTTCCTTTATTGTGGTGCGGTTTAATTTTCAGTATCCCACAGACTTTTGTTGCTCCAGAAGCGGCTATTTTAGGTGCTTGTTTTGCTTATCTCTTTCTTTATGTACTAGCCAAATGCTATCAATTTTTAGCAAAAGTAGAGCCCATGGGCGAGGGGGATTTTAAATGTTTCGCCTTATTAGGTGCTTGGTTAGGTATAAAAGCTTTACTTTATATTTTATTTATAGCTGCTGTTGCAGGCTCCATAGTGGGCATAACGTTATATCTTTTGAATAAAGAAAGCTTGCGAAAAGGCATAGCTTTCGGTCCTTATTTAGCCTTATCGGGTTGGTTAGTTTTAATAGTTCAACCCAACTTAGATTATATTTTTTAATTTAATAGCGGCATCACAGACAAAAATTCAATTGCGAAGAGTATATCTAAAAAGCAACTATGATAAACTTAAGTCCATATATGAAGCTTAATAACGGAAAAACCAATGTCTGAAAAGTTACCTGATATTCATTTGCCTATCTCTATTATTGGCGCAGGGGCCTGGGGGAGCGCTCTAGCTATTCACTTAGCTCGTAAGCATCAGCAAGTGCATTTATGGGCATATGAAAAACAACAAGTGTCTGAAATAAACACTAAAAGAACTAATGAACGATACTTACCTGGCGTCGTTTTTCCTTCTAATATCACTTGCTCGGATGATTATCAAACGGTCCTTTCAGAAACGCGGGATATTTTAATTGTTGTACCTAGCGCCGCTTTTCATACAACCTTAAAGAAAATGCAGCCTTTTTTGCAGGTTAATCAACGCTTGCTATGGGCAAGTAAAGGCTTAGATTCTGAAAAACATCAATTATTGAATGAAGTGGTTAAAGATATATTAGGACATAAAGAAATGGCAGTGTTATCAGGGCCTAGTTTTGCTAAAGAAGTCGCTATGGGTTTGCCTACCGCTGTCTGCATTGCGTCGGAAAATTATGATTTTGCGCATGACCTATTATTAAGGTTTCAGACCAAGAATTTTCGCGTGGAAATAACGCAAGATATTATTGGTGTGGAACTTGGCGGCGCTATAAAAAATATACTTGCAATTGCTGTTGGTATGACCGAAGGTTTAGGCTTTGGTGCCAATGCAAAAGCCGCAGTGATTACTTCCGGATTATCCGAAATGATTGAACTAGGTTTAACATTAGGCGCAAAGCAGGATACTTTCTTGGGACTATCAGGTCTTGGGGATCTGGTATTAACCTGTACCGATAATCAATCTCGCAATCGTCGTTTAGGTTTAGCTATAGGGCAAGGACGAAGCTTAGAGGAAGCTAAAAAGCTAATTGGTACTACGGAAGGTTATGAAACCGCAAAAAATATTTTCTTTTTAATAAGGAAATATGATGTTAAGGCGCCATTTTGTGAAGGCGTATATCGTATTTTGTATGAACAAAAATCGCCGCAAACGCTTTTTAAAGATTATTTTCATTAAAGAAACTATTCAAAGCTTAGAAGTGTCTTCAATTGTGCTAGGCTGAGACAAAAAGCGCTGTTTTTTGAGTATCGTAACGGAGCATACACGCAGTATGTGAGTAACGAAACGCAGAAAAACAGATGCTTGTTGGCCAGCATCGTGCAATTGAAGACAACTTCTTTATTGTTTTATCCAATTAATGAGCCCACCTGCTAACAATACTTTAAGTTCTCGCGGACTTAGAGGATGAGTAACGATGTAATTTTTATTTTTAGTTTTATTATGAACGGTCAGTTTCTCAGACGTTTGAATAGTTTCACGAATATCTTTAATCAATAATACATCATCTTGGTCAATAGTGTCATAATCCGCAGGATGAGTGAAAACCAAAGGTAAAATTCCAAAGTTAACTAAGTTTTGTCTATGAATACGTGCAAATTGTTTAACTAGCACTGCTTGCACACCTAAATACCGTGGTGCAATGGCAGCATGTTCCCGACTGGATCCTTGTCCATAGTTTTCACCGCCAACAATAATGGATCCGGTTTTTTGGTATTCTAAAGCGCGTTTTGGGTAAGAGGGATCAAGTTGATCAAAAACAAATTGGCTAATCCCAGCAATATTGCTGCGGAAAGGAAGTACTTTCGCACCTGCGGGCAAAATTGTGTCGGTAGAAATATCATCACCGACTTTAATTAAAACCGGTCCTTCAATCATATCGGCTAAAGGCGGAAAGATAGGTAGGGGTTGGATGTTAGGACCTTTCGCTAATTTTATTTCATTAGGATTAGCAGAAGGTGGTACCAACATTGTTGTATTAATAATGATTTTTTGTGGCTCTTTAAAACGAGCATAAGTTTTATCTTTTAGAGAACGAGGATCGGTGATAACTCCAGTTAAAGCCGAAGCGGCGGCAATTTCGGGACTGCAGAGATAGACTTGGTCTTCTTTGGTTCCGGATCGACCTGGAAAATTTCTTGGTACGGTACGTAAACTTATTTTTCCAGAGGCAGGAGCTTGACCCATACCAATACACCCATTACATCCCGCTTGATGAATACGCCCACCTGCGCGAATTAATTTTTCTAAAATGCCTAATTCAACCATATTTTCCAAAATTTGGCGTGAGGTTGGGTTTATATCAAAAGAAATTCCAGGAGCGATTTGTTTTCCAGCGACAATTTCGGCTGCAACAGCGAAATCTCGTAGGCCAGGATTGGCCGATGAACCGATCATCGCTTGGTAAATAGGTCGACCAACAACTTCTTGGATAGGGACTACTTTTCCTGGGCTAGAAGGTAAGGCAATTAAAGGTTCAAGCTTCGAAAGATCGATTTCATCATGTTCATCGTAACTGGCATTTTTATCGGCAATAATTTCTTGCCAATCAGCTTCACGTTGTTGAGATTTCAGAAATTCCCGTGTCATCTCATCAGAGGGGAATACACTGGTGGTTGCCCCCAGTTCTGCGCCCATGTTTGCAATGACATGACGATCCATTGCAGATAAATGCTGCAGTCCCGGTCCATAATATTCAATAACTTTACCAATTCCACCATCAACATCATGACGACGTAATAATTCTAAAATGATATCTTTAGCACTGACCCAATCTGGCAGTGAGTTGGTTAATTTTACACCCCAAACTTTGGGCATGGTGACATGAAAGGGATGTCCAGCAATAGCCATAGCAACTTCTAATCCACCTGCGCCAATGGCTAACATGCCCATCGACCCGGCCGCACAGGTATGACTATCTGAACCCAATAAGGTTTTTCCCGGTTTTCCAAAACGTTCCATATGTACGGGGTGACTGACACCATTACCCGGGCCACTGTAATAGAGACCAAATTTTTCACAAGCACTCAGTAAAAATAAATGGTCATCTGCATTTTTGAAATCTGTTTGTAATAGGTTATGGTCGATATACTGTACAGAGACTTCGGCCTTAGTCTGATTTAATCCCATTGCCTCACATTCAAGCATCACCATTGTGCCTGTGGCATCTTGACACAATGTTTGATCAATTTTTAGGCCAATTTCGGCGCCTGCTTGCATGTCGCCTGCAACTTTATGAGAGTTGATTAATTTTTGTGTTACATTTTGTGGCATTTAGAATTCCTAATTATTTAGTCTATTGGCATTGCCAAAAATCCAATTGCTGCGCGTAACCAAAACTAAAGTAAACAATGAACGAGCCTTTAACTGACAGGATGCATAAATAATTTCCTATAGGAAATTAAGTTAAAATACGATAGAACCTATGAATTGTTCATCATATGGAACTATGTGTAGTTTACTACATAATGTATAGTAGTTTACAGCAAGCCTCAATCTAACGGTAGGGATCCGAATATGCATTTACCCGTTACTCGCTGGATCGATTTATTGACATTTTTTCTTTGCGCCTTGGTGTTAGCGGTTGCGGTTTATTTGCAATATAAAGTTGGGATCATTCCCTGTCCGCTCTGCATTATCCAAAGGTTTTTAATTACTTTGTTAGGATTGTTATTTTTAATGGGTGCGTTGTTTAATTTTGAAGCAGCAACGCGTTGCTTCTTGCATACCCTAACTTTTTTATTTGCAGTAGCCGGTGCAGTAGTGGCGAGTCGCCAACTATGGTTGGAGCATTTTCCTTCCGATCAATTAATCAGTTGTCAAGCCGCGATAGCGCAATATAGTACTTCTATCTATTTTCATAAAATTACGGAATTATTTTTTCAAGGAACTAGCAATTGCGGCAGCGGAACCTGGCGTTTTTTAAGTTTAAGCATGCCAGGATGGACATTAATAATTTTTATTGTGTTAGCGGCTATCTCTTTACGACAAGTCTATATAAATCGACGCAAACATAAACGACATTTCTTATCTTGAAAAAGTCAAATTATGGTTATTTTGAGCTTCTTGATAAACTAGATTTTCACTTTTTTTGCTTTCAAGTAATTGAGCGGCAAACTCTTCAGAATCAGCATAAATGACGAAATAGATTTCCAATCTAACTATTATTTGTTTTAACTCCGGGACCTTAGGTCGTTCTGGTGCAGGTGCTAGCATAAGTAATGCAAGTTTTTTTAATATTTCTTTCTTTTGTTCGGTAGTTTGCGGATCATTCCAATTTGTTTGGAAGTTTTTTAGATCCGTTTTGATCGTATTCTCGATCTGTTTAACCAGCTGTTCACCAGTTAAATTTAAACAATCTTTAATCAAAGCCTGCCATTGCGTTGAATAATTTTCAGCCCAATCTCGATAGAATAGTATTTTTTCAATATCGCTAAGTGATTTAGTTGGAAGTGGGGGACTTAATAACTGTTTGGTTAATAAATGCCATAAGCATGCACCTAAGGACCATAAATCTGTATTAAGGTTGTATAAATTTTTTGTACAAAAATCTTTATTTAAAAATAATTCAGGAGCAGAAAATTGAAAAGTACTAATTTGTGGAGCTGCTTCATCTTTAAAATAGGCACAACCAAAATCACCTAAAATAAAGTCACCATTGGTTTTAAGAAAAATATTGCTTGGTTTTATATCATTATGAATCATCCCATGATGAATTTGTTTATTTTGGTCTTTAAACTCAGAGCTATCTAAGGCATTAATAGCTTTTATAAGTTGCTGAAATCCTTGAAACAGATAACTTAATACAGCGCTAGGATTGAAATTATATTGGTTGTAAATATGTTTTACGTGGGTTTGTAGATCGCCAATTTCTTGATAACAGGTATATAAGATATTTGCCGTCCCATCTGATCCTTGAGCAACTGGTAATGCAAAAAGGTCAAATGGAAAATTAACAGCGGTAACAGTTTGTAGAGCTTCAGTCATCTTATTTTCGCGTTCGACGCCGGAGCTCCCCCGTTTTTTAACAAGTTCACGAGTTTTGCCTTGGGCAGACACTGTAACTCTTTTAACAATCCCATTCTGGCCATTTTCAATAAGATTTTCATTATTATAAGTTATTACGTTTTCAATGTTATCTATACTTAATGTGGCCAGAAAATTTTTTAGCTCAGGTGTGGTGCATATTTGTATTGGGCTAAAAGGAGAAGGTACTCCTGAAGAGCTAACAGATGAAGTAGATAAATGGTTTCTTGGTTTAAGATTTAAGTTAGGGGGGCGTTTCTTCTTAAAAAAATTCGGAAGAGGAGGTGGTGAAGGAACAAAAAAAGTAGGCATAATCATTTACGTATTTAATATTGGATTGATTTATCCTCCGTCTAAGTCAAATCCTTAGCTAATTATTGTATCGAGCAAAGATTAAAGAAAGATTAAATCTAATTCTGAAAAAAACGATGAATAATTTTTGCCAGGAACGATTTAATTTTTTGAATAGGTGAAAGGGGGAGCTGTAGACGTAGATGGAAAAAATGCAGCAAAAAAATTAGATTTTAACTGCTTAAATGACCTAAAGCCAAGCTTGCGCCGATTTGCGCCAGTGGTTGTACTAAAAGAATAGTTAATAATTTTAAACAGATGATCAAAATAAGTGGTGAAAAATCGAATCCTGAAATACTCGGCAAGATGCCGCGGATGGGCCTAATTAAAGGTTCACTGATTCGTACCAATATTTCAACGAGTGGACCGTGCGCTAACGGACTAATCCAACTTAAAATAGTTAAAGCGATAACGGCATAAAAGAAGATATTAATTAATTGATTCAGAAGCTCGGCAAATCCGAGTACCAGCAATCCAAGTAAATGTGGAGTAGTATTAATTTGTAACCAGACAAGAAATGCAATTTTAATCATTTCTAAGCCTAATAATAATAAGATAGCTGCTAAATCGATACCCTGTAGACTTGGGAGAACACGACAAATAGGGCGTAGCGGAGGGTTGGTTAATTTTGCTACTAATACAAACAAAGGGTTGTGACTATCGGTATTAACCCATTGTAAAACAATTCGCAAAAGCAAAATAAAAATATAGAGATCAAAAATAGATTGAATTAGGAATATACCCGCATTACTGAAGGAATTAAGCATAGAAATTAACCTGTTATTTTAATAGTGAGTTGATTTTTATTTAAGTCTAAGTATGCGGGGGTTCCAAAAGGTAAACAGCGATTCTTTTTCCCATGGCCAATGTCTGGACAACGTAAGACCGGAAAATTTTGTTGCTTGGCAAATCGTTCTAATACCGCTTGAATCTTTTTTTTCTCTTCCAGTTTGGTAGGAAAAGTGAAATCTCCGAATAAGATGGCTTTTACATGAGTTAATATTCCGGATTGTTGCAAGTGTTGTAGCATACGGTCGATACGATAAGCAACTTCATTGACATCTTCTAAAAATAAGATTTTATCTTTAGTTTCAATTTGCCAATCTGTGCCCAGACTTGTTTGTACTAAGCTAAGACTACCTCCCGTCAAAGGAGCTTGGGTAGAGTCAAACGTATTAATGGGCTTATGGTAAGGGGTTAATAAATAGATTAATTCGGGTAGCTGACCAAAAATAACTTTTTTTAACTCATTAATATTTTCTTCTTCAATTAGATGATGAACTACTTGGTTAAGTGTAGGGCCATGCAGGGTTTGCCAACGCCATTTTTGTTGCAGAAATAAATGTAAGGCGGTGATATCACTAAAACCAATAAATAATTTACATTGTTCAGGCGGGGATAATTTTAGTAGATGAGGTATAAGGCGAGTGCAACCATAACCTCCGCGTAGACACCAAATAGCTTGTGAATCAGTGTTAATTAAAGCTTCTTTTAGCTGTTGGAAACGTTTTTCATCACTGTTAGCACATAACAAATCGGGTCCAAATAACTCAGAAGAAATTCTTGGTGTTAATTGCCAACTCTTTAATAAAGATTTTAATTTTTCTAAAATAGCCGTGTCTGTAACGCCACTGGCCGGAGCAATAATATCAATGACGAAATTCTTCTTTAAAGTTTGCCAGGGTTTAAAGCTATCCATCTTTTCTGGATCCTAGGTACATAAATATCAACTTTACTTTTATTTCCAGAATATACTTTTCGCACTTGAATTTTTGTCTGTGTTGCCACTCAATTCGCAATCCTCATGTATATCAATACACTCCGGTTGCTTCATTCTCGTGGCGCCTTGATAAAATTCCAATTGCTGTGAGTCTGCTTTGTTTTATATATCTAAATTATCAACTTCTAATGCATTCTGTTGAATGAAATCACGACGAGGTTCAACTTGATCACCCATTAAGGTAGTAAAGATTTGATCCGTCGCGACAGCGTCTTCAACCGTAACGCGTAATAAACGTCGTGTATTCGGATCCATCGTTGTTTCCCATAATTGATCAGGATTCATTTCTCCTAAACCTTTATAGCGTTGTATGGCTTGTCCTCGGCGTGCTTCAGCTAATAACCACTCATAGACTTCTTTAAAGTTTTTCACTGCTTGTTTTTTGGTATCACGTTGTACATAAGCACCTGGCCCAATTAGGCCATGTAGTTGCTTGGTCATATCGAATAAACACTGATATTCAAGAGTCTTAAAGAACTCGTAAGAGATTTTGTAGGTCGTTTCTAAACCATGTGTGCTAATCGTTATTTCAGGTAAAAATACATGCCGTTCAGTGTTTTCATAAATTGATATTTGGTAGCGAATAGCTTCATTATTGGTAGTGTGTTGCAATTGAGTTTGCCAGTTTTTGGTCCATTCGAGCATTTTAGCAGAATCTGTTAATTCCTCAGGAGATAAAGGGGGAAGATCAAAAATGGCTTGTAAAGCTTCCATTGGATAGCGCCGCGACAAATGTTGAATCATCATTTGCGCTTTCCGGTAATCCATGACTAATTTTTCTAAACCAATACCTTGTATAGAAAATCCTTCGGTATGAGGATAAAGGGCTGCATCGTGCAATGCGGTTTGTGTTAGATAAGCTTGTAGTGCAGCTTCGTCTTTTAAGTATTGCTCTTGCTTACCTTTTTTAATTTTATATAAGGGCGGTTGAGCAATATAAATAGTCCCACGTTGCAGCAGTTCTGGCATTTGACGATAGAAAAATGTCAATAATAAAGTACGAATATGCGAACCATCGACATCTGCATCGGTCATGATGATAATGCGATGATAACGGAGTTTATCTGGATTATATTCTTCTTTACCTATGCCGCATCCCAGCGCAGTGATTAATGTGCCCACTGCTTCTGAGGATAACATTTTGTCAAAGCGGGCTTTTTCTACGTTAAGAATTTTACCTGTAAGAGGTAAAATAGCTTGATAACGTCGATTGCGCCCTTGTTTAGCAGAGCCGCCTGCTGAGTCTCCTTCAACAATAAATAATTCACAAAGAGCAGGATCGGTTTCTTGGCAATCTGCTAATTTTCCAGGTAAGTCAGCAATATCTAATGCGGTTTTGCGTCGTGTCATTTCACGTGCTTTACGCGCTGCTTCACGCGCCCGTGCTGCATCGATGATCTTCATCATGATGGCGCGCGCATCGTGTGGTGTTTCTAATAAAAATTCTTCGAGCTTTTCTGAGGTTAGGGCTTCAACAATTCCCTTAACTTCGGAAGAAACTAATTTATCTTTAGTTTGTGAAGAGAATTTAGGATCCGGAACTTTAACCGATAAAACAGCGGTTAGGCCTTCACGTGTGTCATCGCCCGTGGTGGCGATTTTTAACTTTTTGCTAGTCGCTTCACGATCGATATAAGTGTTTAAGGTTCGAGTTAAGGCAGCACGAAAACCAGCCAGATGGGTTCCTCCATCACGCTGAGAAATATTGTTGGTAAAACATAGGATATTTTCTTGAAAGCTATCATTCCATTGCAAAGCCACTTCGACAGTGATTTCATCGCGTTCAGCAGTAAAATAAAAAGGCTGCTTGTGAATCAAAGTTTTGTTTTGATTGAGGTACTCGACAAACGCCTTGATTCCTCCTACATATTTAAGTTGAGTTTCTTCGTTGCTCCTTTCATCGATAAGATTAATCGCTACACCAGAATTTAAAAAGGATAACTCACGCAGACGCTTTAACAGGATATCGTAATGGAATTCATTGTTATGTTGAAAAATGAGCTTGCTGGGGTAAAAGCGAATTTCAGTCCCTCTTTCTTGCGTTTCTCCAGTGGCTTGTAATGGTGCAGCTGGCTCTCCTAGCAAATAGGTTTGCTCATAAACCTTATTATTACGTCGGATAGTGAGCTGCAATTTTTCTGATAAGGCGTTAACCACGGAAACACCCACACCATGCAAGCCGCCTGAGACTTTATACGAATTACTGTCAAATTTACCGCCAGCATGTAAGACGGTCATGATGACTTCGGCAGCCGATCGGCCTTCTTCACTGTGGATATCAACCGGAATACCACGGCCATTATCTTTAACGGTGACTGAGTCATCGCTATGCAGCGTAATGTCAATCTGAGTGCAATAGCCTGCTAAGGATTCGTCTATGGAGTTGTCCACGACTTCAAAGACCATATGGTGCAGACCGGTTCCATCATCTGTATCACCGATATACATACCAGGACGTTTACGGACTGCATCCAGACCTTTTAAGACTTTTATGTTTGAAGAGTCATACTTCGGCATACCTAGTCCACCCTGTTGGCTAGCATTATCCTTAAGGCCTAGTTCTGGCTCAAGAGAGCGTTCGGTGTGTGGAGCGATAGGCTCACACTCCGTTATGGATGGGTTTTTTCCCGCCAAAATCTCATTTTTAATCGACATACGTGATAAGGGTTTAAAACTGAAAATTATACCATAAATCGCCCCTTAAATTCGAATATTAATAAGAAAATACAAAGGTTTAAAGCAACCAAAATCGGCTGTGGTCTTTCTAGCCTTAAATGTTAATAGGAATTTTTGTACTAGATTTTAAAAAGCGTAAAGTCCAGAATATAGATAATCATAGAGATTGATCGACTTAAAATGATTGTAAATTGTTTGGTAAATTACTAGTAAATTATCAGTAATTTATTGACACAAAAATCACTTGCCGTGATACTCATCGCTTTTGCATTGAAGAGCCTCCGACATGAATAGCAATGCGCTACGCGACCTATTTCTTAACTATTTTAAAAGTCAGGGTCATACTATTGTTCCCTCCGCTTCCTTAATTCCAGTACATGATCCTAGTTTATTATTTACTAATGCCGGTATGGTGCCCTTTAAGGATGTTTTTTTAGGTCTAGAAACAAGACCTTATTCCCGGGCAGCGAGCATACAGCGTTGTATGCGTGCCGGTGGTAAACATAATGACCTTGAAAATGTGGGTTATACCGCTAGGCATCATACTTTTTTCGAGATGCTAGGAAATTTCAGTTTCGGTGATTATTTTAAACGCGAGGCTATCCACTATAGTTGGAAGTTTTTGACCGAGGAGTTAAATCTTCCTCCAGAAAAGCTATGGGTTACAGTATTTACCGAGGACGATGAAGCAGCAGCGATTTGGTTAAATGAGATTAAGGTCGATCCCAAACGATTTTCTCGTTGTGGGAAACAGGATAATTTTTGGGCTATGGGCGATACTGGCCCTTGTGGACCATGTTCTGAAATCTTCTACGACCATGGACCTAGCATCCCTGGAGGGCCTCCGGGTACACCCAGCGCGGATGGTGATAGATATGTTGAAATCTGGAATTTAGTCTTTATGCAATTTCAGCGTTCCTTAGATGGAGCGCTAACGCCTTTGCCAAAACCCTCAGTTGATACGGGTATGGGTTTAGAGCGGCTCGCGGCTGTTATGCAGGGAGTAACGAATAATTATGATACCGATCTGTTTCAACCTTTAATTAGGGCAGTTGCTAAAGAAGCATCAATAACTGATTTGACGAATACTTCTTTACGCGTCATCGCTGATCATATTCGTGCTTGTGCTTTCTTAGTCAGTGATGGTGTTCATCCGGGCAATGAAGGGCGTTCTTATGTGTTACGGCGAATTATTCGCCGAGCTATTCGACATGGTCATAAAATAGGTTTAGACCGACCTTTTTTTTACCGACTGGTTAAACCTTTAGCGGTGCAAATGTTGCAAGCCTATCCACAGTTAGCAAAAAAACAAAAATCTATTGAAAAAGTACTGCTCCATGAAGAGCAGCAATTTGCTCGTACTTTAACCCAAGGGCTAAAACTATTTGAACAAGAATTGACCAAGTTGCAAGATAAAAACCAATTTCCAGGTTCAGCGGCTTTTCGTCTCTATGACACCTATGGATTTCCCGTTGATCTTACGGCGGATGTGGCCAGAGAACATGGTTTAACGGTGGATATTGCAGGTTTTAATAAGGAAATGGATCATCAAAGAAGTCAGTCTAAGTCAGCAAGCCATTTTGCTGCAGCACCGAGTTTACAATTGACTGAAAAAAACGCTACTGAATTTGTGGGTTATAAGGCATTAAAATCAGCGGCTGTTCCTATTGTGGATATATTTGATGGCAAACAATCTATAGAAGAATTATCTATGGACGAAGAAGGTTTTGTTATCTTAGCTAAAACTCCCTTTTATGCGGAGGGCGGTGGGCAAATAGGTGATACGGGATATTTAGTTAATGCAACGAGTCGTTTTTTAGTGACTGAAACATTTAAACAAGGAACATTAATTCTCCATAAAGGTAAGTTAATTAAAGGTCATTTAAAAAAGGGTGATAAATTGAAGGCAGAAGTCGATGCGGAAAAACGTCGCGCTGTTACCTTGAATCATTCTGCAACCCATCTATTGCATGCAGCATTGCGAGAGATTTTAGGAGAGCATGTAATGCAGAAAGGTTCTTTGGTAGAACCAGAACGTTTACGTTTCGATTTTTCACATCCCAACCCATTAAATATAGAGCAACTAAAGTTAATCGAAGATCGCGTTAACCAACAAATTCGAGCTAATTTGCCTGTTATTACTGAAGTGATGTCGACTGAAGATGCAAAGAATGCAGGTGCGATAGCGATGTTTGGGGAAAAATATGGGGATAAAGTACGCGTGTTAGTGATGGGTTCCTTTTCCAAGGAATTGTGTGGAGGTACACATGTTGCGCGTACCGGTGATATTGGCTTATTTAAAATAACTGCAGAAATAGGTATTTCCTCAGGAATACGTCGCATACAAGCCGTGACTGGACAATATGCTTTAGATTGGATTGCCGTCTTAGAAGAGCAAACTAACCAGCTTGCCAAGCTTTTTAAAAGCTCTAGAGATAATTTACTAGAAAAAGCGCGTTTGGATATGGAAGCTAAACAATCCTTGCAAAAACAGATCGCTGCTTTACAACAATCCATAGTCGTTATGATGGGAGAAGAGCTTATTTCTCAGGCAATCGACATACAAGGAATTAAATTATTAACCAGTGAAATTAACGGGATTGATATAGCGGGGTTACGTCATTTACTGGACCAACTTAAAAACAAATTAAAATCTGCGGTAATTGTTTTGGCGAGTATCGAGCTACAGCGCGTCCAATTAGTGGTTGGAGTTACCAAGGATCTAACCGAAAAAATAAAGGCTGGCGAATTGGCCAATAATATCGCATTAGAAATTGGAGGTAGTGGCGGGGGCCGGCCGGATTTTGCTCAAGCAGGGGGAGACAAACCCGAAGCCTTAGATGCGGCTTTAAAAAATGTAAAACATTGGGTTGAGACCCGCTTAAATGGCAACTATGCTTAGAATTGAATAATTAATCAATAGATCATGACAATGGCTTTAATTGTACAAAAATTTGGCGGCAGCTCAGTTGGAAGTATCGATAAAATTCAACAAGTTGCAAATAAAATTATTGAAACCCGCGCACAGGGGCATCAATTGGTGGTCGTTGTTTCAGCGATGGAAGGTGAAACTAATCGCTTAATTTCTTTAGCTAAAATATTGAATGAAGAACCTGACTCTAGGGAGTATGATTTACTGTTAGCAACTGGGGAGCAGGCGGCTACGGCCTTATTGGCAATGGCTTTACTGGCGCGAGGGTGCCCGGCCCGATCTTATAACAGTTTTCATGTTCCCATTTACACGGATAGCCACCATAAAAAGGCGCGCATCTTAGGCATCAAAGAAGAAGTATTACGGAGTGATATTGGCGAGGGTCGAGTGCCTATTGTTGCTGGCTTCCAAGGAATCTCAGATTCAGGGGATATGACTACTCTAGGACGAGGTGGTTCTGATACCACAGCTGCCGCTTTAGCCGCTGTTTTAAAAGCCGATGAATGCCAGATCTATACAGATGTGGACGGCATATACACCGCCGACCCTCGTCTTGTTCCCAAGGCTAGGCGTTTGGATCAAATTGGTTTCACCGAAATGACAGAGTTTGCTCGTGCCGGTGCGAAAGTTGTACAACATCGAGCCGTGGAGTTAGCGAGTAAATATCGTATTCCTTTACGTGTTTTATCAAGCTCTAAAAGTGGTCGAGGGACCTTAATCCAAGCCGACCAAGAAGAGTCAGCGGTAGAAGGGGCAAAAATCACCGGCGTGACTGCTAGTCATCACGAGGCAAAGTTGACCATCCATGCATTAACAGCCGAAAAAGAAGCCATGACACACTTTTTTTCCTTGTTGAATGATGCACGTATTGAAATTGATATGCTAACCCAACAACAAATCTCTCCAAAACAAATGGATATAACCTTTACGTTAGCAAGAGCAGATTACCATCAAGCAGAACAATTACTCCAAACCTTAGTAAAGCAGAAATTCGCGCTATCCATTGTCGGCGATAACAAGCTGGCAAAGCTTTCTGTGGTTGGGACAGGTTTGCATTCCCACCCAGGTATCATTCATACCTTGTTTCAAGCAATGGAATCCGCAGGCATCAATGTTATTTTAACTTTATCCTCGGCGTTAAGGGTCTCTCTGATGGTCAGTGATGCTCAGATAGTGCGAGGCGTTCAGATTTTGCATCATGTTTTTGGCTTAGGCGAAGAATAATTAGCTTTGCTAGCTCTTTTTTGCGGAACTTTACGTACTTTTAAATAGTATTAAGTTTTCCTTAAGGTTTTGTTAGTAGACTAATTTCGCAAAATGTCTGTATGTGAATTTTTATATCTTTTTTTGTTAATAAATAGAAATTGATTAGGTGTTGCATATGGTCGATTAATGAGTCAACTAAAGGAGAATCATAAAGATGCTTATTTTGACACGGCGTATTGCAGAAACACTTATTATTGGTGACGATGTTACAGTGACTGTACTGGGCATTAAAGGACATCAAGTAAGATTAGGTATTAACGCACCTAAAGAAGTTTCTGTTCATCGAGAAGAAATTTATCAGCGAATTCAACAAGAAAAACAAAAACAGGAAGGACATTCTGACGAAGAGGATTTGGAAGACAACGAAGTTTAAGCAACTATTTTATAAAGCTTAAGGTAGTGCTATACTCGCCAACCTCAGCGTCGGAGAGGTGGCCGAGAGGCTGAAGGCGCTCCCCTGCTAAGGGAGTATGGCGTAAAAACCATCGAGGGTTCGAATCCCTCTCTCTCCGCCATGTCCTTTTTATTTAGGATTGAATTGGCTTAGTTAAAAAGCTGATTTGTTTATTTTGTTGCTTGTTCTTAGTAAATCTAGTCATTTAATTCGGTTTAGGTTTTTTCACTGCAACCACGTTCCAGATATCCCATTGCTTTTTAGCACCGATTGAGTCAACCGCATATTCTTCGTTCTCATGAATATATAAACTTTAAACTTTGTAAACAAATTATAGAAATGATCGCGATAACACACATCATAAATAAACGCTAATAACACTAAGCTTTTTAAGTGAAGGCTAGCTGGATGAAGCATAAACTGATAGAATGCTCAGCTCTTTGGAATTGCGCCCGTAGCTCAGCTGGATAGAGTACCAGGCTACGAACTTGGTGGTCGGGAGTTCGAATCTCTCCGGGCGCACCAGTAAAATCTTATCAATCAATTCTTATAATTTCCCCAAATAAATTGACCTTCCTACCGCTAAAGAACTTTTACCGGTTATAAAATCTTTTTTAAAGATAACGGTCAAAAAATATTCAGTTTAAAGTTTCAGATCAATAAATATGTGCTAGATATATAATGAAAGGATTTTTAACTTTAAATAAAGGAAGGCTTAAATGGCAAGGCCTATTTGGAAAGGATATATCACATTTGGTTTAGTCAATATACCCGTTATTTTATACCCAGCCGAAAAAAAATTTGATATACAATTTAAGTTAATTGATAGTCGTGATAAAGCTAGAATTCGTTATATGCGTATCAATGAACATACTGGCGAAGAAGTGCCTTGGACGGATATTGCGAAAGGCTACGAATATGATGATAACAATTACTTGGTGTTAAAACAGTCTGATATTAAAGCTATTTCAGGCGAACATTCCAAGACCATTGATATTGTTACTTTTGTTAATAAAAATAGTATTAATACCATGGATTTCGAAAAACCTTATTATTTAGTTCCGGACAAGAAAGGTGAAAAAGCTTATGTTTTGTTGCGTGAAATTTTAAAGGATACTAAAAAAGTCGGCATTTCTAAAGTTATCATTCATACCCGTGAATATTTAGCAGCACTTATGCCCTATGAAAGTGCGCTTGTGCTAAACCTACTTAGATACCACCAAGAACTTCGAAAAATATCGGATTTCGAATTTCCTTCGACCAATGTAAAAGCCCATAAAATTTCGGCCAAAGAAATAGAGATTGCCAAACAGCTGGTAAATGGTATGACTACCAAATGGGACCCTAAGGACTACCATGATGTATTTAGAGAAACCTTAGCCAAATGGGTAGAAGCTAAGATTCACCATAAAAAAGTTTCTGCCAAGAAAATTAAAACTAATCTTAAAAAAAGTAATGTCATTGATTTTGTGGATTTATTGAAAAAAAGTTTAGAGAAAAATAAGCAGAAAGCATCAAAAAAACGTGGGTAGTTGCTATGTCTTTACGAAAATACCGTAAAAAAAGGGATTTTAAGCGTAGTGCTGAACCCTATGGCAGTATTAAAAAAAATAAACAATTAATTTATATTATTCAAAAACATGCGGCCAGTCATTTGCATTATGATCTACGTTTGGAATTAAATGGTGTTTTAAAAAGCTGGGCTATACCCAAAGGCCCTAGTTTAGATAATTCTATTAAGCGCTTAGCAGTACATGTAGAAGATCATCCCCTTGAATATGCGAAATTTGAAGGAATAATTCCAAAAGGTGAATATGGTGGTGGCACGGTGATGCTTTGGGATACCGGCACTTGGGTATGCGAAACAGCGGACGCTAATTCTGCTTACAAAAAAGGACATTTAAGTTTTATTCTAAAAGGAAAAAAATTAAAAGGCGCTTGGAACTTGGTGCAAATTAAAAATAACCCCAAAAATTGGTTATTTATTAAGGTAAAAGATAAATTTGCGCGATCAGAAAAACAGTATGATGTTACGCAAGCCAAACCTAATAGTGTGATTAGCAGATGTTCCTTGCAAGGGATAGCAAAAAAATTTCAAGCGGATATATCCGATAAACCTAAAATTATTAAAACTTCTAAAAATACTAGTCCAAGCAAAGCTAGAAAAAAACCTATGCCTAATTCGATGCAACCCGAATTAGCGACTTTGGTCGAAAAACCACCTACTGGAGATGAATGGCTCCATGAAATAAAATTTGATGGTTATCGTCTATTTTGTTTTATAAAAGATAAAAAAATAAAGTTTTTGACTCGTAATCAAAAAGACTGGACAGAAAAATTTAAAGAATTACAGTTAGAAGTTCAAAAGTTAAATCTGAAATCGGCTATTTTAGATGGAGAAGTCATAGCAGTAGATAAAAAACATAGGTCAGATTTTCAATTATTATCCAATTCTATTAACACCAAAGAAAAGTCAATATTACTCTATGCTATTTTTGATTTAATATATTATCAAGGTAAGGATTTGCGGCTTTGTGCTTTGCAAGATCGCAAAAATTTATTAAGAAAACTAATTCCTTTAAATAATAATAAGCTGATATTTAGTAGTGATATCGAAGGAAATAACGGTAATATTTTCCTCAAAAAAGCATGTAAAAAAGGTTTGGAAGGTATTGTATCTAAAAACAAGCTTAGTCCGTATGTATCAGGAAGGAATCGAAATTGGCTCAAGATTAAATGTAACAAGCGGCAAGAGTTTTTAGTCGTAGGATTTACACCAGGAAAGGGAAATCGACATTATTTTGCTTCCTTAGTATTAGCGGTGCATGGCAAGAGTCATCAATTGCTTTATTGTGGCAAAGTTGGAACTGGATTTAATGAAAGTTCTTTAAAAAACATTAACAAACTTCTTAATAAATATAAAACTAGTAAAGCTCCTTTTAAGGAGATACCTGCTGCAATAGGGGAAGTGTCCTGGATTACACCAAAAATTATCGTGGAAGTGGAATTTACCGAATGGACACGCGCAGGCGTACTACGGCATCCTAGTTTTAAAGGACTACGCAACGATAAACGTCTTGAAGAAATTACTAAGGAGTAGTTTAAAAAATGCGTAAATCGAATGAGAAAAAATTATCTAGCAGAAATGGCAGGAATTTAGCAAGTTTTCATTTATCTCACCCCGGTAAATTATTATATCCCGAAGTAAATATTACTAAATTAGATTTGGCAAATTACTATAATAGGGTTGCAAAATGGATATTACCTCACATTTTAAAACGCCCATTAACGTTGCTACGTTGTCCCAACGGTCAAAACAAAAAATGTTTTTATCAAAGACATTTAACGACAGAAACGGAAAATTTGTATGCTATAACTTTGCCGGATAAAACCGATAAACCGGAACCGTATCTTTATATTAAGGATGAGCAGGGTTTAATGGCGCTTATACAATTAGGCGTTTTAGAAATTCATCCCTGGGCTAGTAAAATTGATAAGATAGAGAAGCCAGATTTTATTACATTCGATCTTGATCCAGGATTGCAAATCGAATGGAAAAGGGTTATTGAAGCTGCTTTTTTCGTCAAAGATCATTTGCAGAAGCTTAACCTGAAAAGTTTTGTTAAAACAACCGGTAGTAAAGGGCTGCATGTCGTAGTGCCAATACAAAGGCTTTACAGTTGGGATAAAGTAAAAGTATTTACGCAGTCGTTTGTAAAGTATTTATCTATACAGCATCCACAATTCATTGTTGCTAATATGAATAAGACGAAGCGTAAAGGGAAAATTTTTGTGGATTATTTGCGAAATCAACGCGGTGCTAGCAGTATTGCCCCTTATTCAACACGGATCAAGGAAAATGCTGCCGTAGCAACACCCTTGTCATGGAATGAATTAAACGTTCGAATTAAGTCTGATAGTTTCACAGTAAAAAATTTGCCTCAGCGATTAGCTAAACTCAAACACGACCCTTGGGCGGATTTTTATCAATTAAAGCAAAAATTAAGCTTACCAGTGGTATAATTTAGGCCAATAAAGCAATGTTGGGGGTTTTAATGGCCGACAAATTTATCGAACCTTTTACTAAAACAGTACAGTATTATCTAAAATATCGACCTTCCTATCCGAAACAAGTATTAGATTTGCTGGTTAACGAATGTGGCTTAAACAAGAATAGTGTGATTGCCGATATAGGTTCCGGTACAGGATTACTTGCTAAATTATTTCTTGATGTTGGGAATACAGTGTATGGTGTTGAACCTAACCAAGCCATGAGAGAGGCTGGAGAGGTTTATTTAGCACAATATTCTCAGTTTCATTCAATTTCCGGCACAGCAGAAGCGACTCACCTAGAGAATGCTAGTATGGATTTTATAACGGCTGGCACCGCTTTTCATTGGTTTGATGTGGAAAAAACCAAGCGAGAATTTAAGCGGATTGCCAAGCCCAAAGCCTGGGTTGTTTTGGTCTGGAATGTTCGAGATACCCAATCTCCTCTCATATGTGCCTATGAAAGCTTATTACTAGAGTATGGTAAAGATTATGCTGATTCGAATGCCAAAAAATTGGATAAAGTTGCAATGGATACTTTTTTTAGTGATCAAACTATAAAAACAGCATCACTTAGAAATGTTCAGCAATTTGATTGGGAAGGATTTAAAGGCAGGTTACTATCGATGTCATTTATCCCCGGATCTGAGGATGCAAGGTATAAAACTATGATTGAAGAATTAAATCAGATTTTTTTACGTTATGAAAAAAA
Organism: Rickettsiella endosymbiont of Miltochrista miniata; assembly: GCF_964031245.1. Taxonomy (NCBI): domain Bacteria; kingdom Pseudomonadati; phylum Pseudomonadota; class Gammaproteobacteria; order Legionellales; family Coxiellaceae; genus Rickettsiella; species Rickettsiella endosymbiont of Miltochrista miniata. Next base: position 1,392,031 of record NZ_OZ035017.1, on the reverse strand, counting down.
TGGATTCATCGAATTTTTATATAAAACGAATCTGTATTATTCGCATATCTAAGCTTGCATGTTAACGCTGCCGCCTTTGTCACTTTATATACATTTTCCCTGGTGTATACGAAAATGTCCTTATTGTGATTTTAACTCACATACTTTATTAACAGAGTTACCAGAAAAAAATTATATCGACGCATTGATTGTAGATTTAGAGCAAGATCTTCAGAAACTGCCCGTTCGTCCTATTACCAGTATTTTTATGGGTGGAGGCACTCCTAGTTTATTTTCACCCGATATGCTTAGCTACTTGTTAGTTGAGCTAGCAAAGCGTATAGAATTTTCTAAATCGACTGAAATTACCTTAGAAGCAAATCCAGGAACGGTGGAATATCAGCGTTTTTATGGTTACCGTGAAGCAGGTATTAATCGACTTTCCTTGGGCGTTCAAAGTTTTTCTAATGAAAAATTAAAGATTCTTGGCCGCATCCACAATGGAGATGAAGCGATTAAAGCCGTAGCAGCCGCTAAAAAAGCGGGGTTTAGTAATATTAATCTCGATCTCATGCATGGTTTACCACAGCAGAGTAGCATAGAAGGTCTGCAAGATTTGCAGATTGCATTTTCTTTGGAACCCACACATATTTCTTGGTATCAACTCACTATTGAACCGAATACTGAGTTTTATCTAAGACCTCCGCAATTACCCATGGAAGAAACTATGGGTGAATTACAAGAGCGTGGTGAAGAAATTTTTAGACAAAAAGCATATAAGCACTATGAAATTTCTGCTTTCAGTAAAGACGGATACAATTGTATGCACAATCGTAATTATTGGCAGTTCGGTGATTATATAGGCATCGGTGCGGGTGCGCATAGTAAACTAACTGATAACAAAAAAAGGACTATTAGGCGTGCTTGGAAGCAAAAAAATCCAAAAGCTTATTTAACACAAAAGAATCAATTTTTAGCAGAAGAAAAATTTATTTCAGTGGGAGAATTACCTTTTGAATTTATGTTAAATGCGTTAAGACTTTATCAAAAGATCTCAGCGGAATTATTTCAGCAACGAACAGGATTATCTTTTTCAAGTATTCAGCCTATATTACACAAAGCGCAGCAACAAGGTTTGGTTACCTATGATGATTTTGCTATGGAAACGACAGAGTTTGGTAAACGCTTTTATAATAATTTACTTGCCATGTTTATGGCAGATTAAAGTTCTCAAAAATTATAATCTCAAAAAAACCAGATCCCAGATAGCATGACCTAATTGTTGACCTCGTTTTTCAAATTTAGTCATTGGTCTGGCCGGTGGTCGGGGAGTAAATTGGTTTTTTTCAGCGGTGTTTTTCCATTGAGATGTATTTTCCATTACTTTCAACATATGTTGGGCATAATCTTGCCAATCCGTGGCCAGATGTAATTTTCCGTTTAAGTTAAGCTTTTCATGTAATAAATCGATAAATTTTGCTTGCACCAAGCGTCGTTTGTGGTGCCGAGTTTTCGGCCAAGGATCGGGAAAAAATATTTGTACTAAATCTAAACTATGGTTAGGAATGGAGCGAGCTAAAATCTCTGATGCATCTGCATAAATAACTTTAATATTGTTCAGTTTAAATTTTTCGATTTGTGTTAAGAGGAAAGCGATTCCTGGCCGATGGACTTCTATCCCTAAATAATTATTTTCTGGATGTTGTTGCGCCTGTTGCAATAAACTATCACCCATACCAAACCCAATTTCTAATATAGTATATGCATCCCGTTCGAATAAGATTTTAAAATCTATAGGTGTTGATAAGGTGTTTTGTTCCGATAAAGCCGCAAAAGCTAGCTGTTGACACTTACTTAATTTTTTTTGACGATGCACAAAGCTGCGTATCGGTCTAAGAAATTGGTTCATTAGAAAATAAGATTATGAGTGTAACAATAAAGATAATTCTTTTACTAAACAATCGATACCCGTCGCTACTTCTTTAATTGAACGAGCTAACATATAGGCCGGTGTGCTAACTAATTTATGGACTTTATCCACGACACAATCTGTGGCCGCGCATGGAATATGCCGAGCACCTAGTTTTTCTAAAATCTCTGCGGTGGCTTTATCATTTCCTATGGTTATTTGGATACCGGCTGGATAAAGCTTCGGCGCTAAAACCGGTGCAATACAAATAAAGCCGGCGGGCTTTTTTGCTTCTACCATGGCCTTTGCAAATTTAAAAACGTCTGTTTGTATGGAGTAGTTTTCTTTGCTTAAACCAAAATTACATAAATTTAGCGCGGCGCCGAAACCACCTGGAAAGATCATTGCGGTATACTCATCAGCATTGGCTAAGGCAATGTCTTTAATTTTACCACGCCCAATACGAGCGGATTCCTCCAGTACATTTCTTTTAGCATGTTCTTGGGTTTTACCATCGGCCATATTGACCACGCGGGATTGAGGTATATTAGGAGCCAAACATTGATAAGGTAATTCAGCACGATCTAAGGCTAATAAGGTAAGTACAGACTCGTGAATTTCACTTCCGTCTAAGGCACCACATCCCGATAGAATTACCGCGATATTTTGTTTTTGCATTGCTTTTCCTCTCTAGAACCGTTATAAATTTGGCCTATTATTATAGCAATAGGCTATTTTCTCAACCCCTATCCAAAATAGGCAGTGGAAAAAAAAGATGTCGATCATTCAAACTAAATCCAGTAAAGGAAGCTGGTACTTTGATTTAGGCTTACTGGTAGTGGGTATTGCTTTAGTCTTTGGCTTATTTTTAGGGACTAGGCCATTGAGTGTACCAGATGAAGGGAGATATGCTGAGATTCCACGAGAAATGTTGGTGCTACATGATTTTGTAACGCCTCATCTGAATGGGATCAAATATTTTGAAAAGCCCCCTTTATTTTATTGGCTACAAGCGGGGTCGATTAAGGTTTTTAATCCATTGGTTAATCAAACAGGACAAATATTCTTTAAGGACAAAAAAAATCAATATTTGGCGCCTATCAGCGAATGGGCAGTACGTTTACCTAACGCTATCCTGGCATTATTAGGTTGCTTATTAGTTTATGCATCAGGTCGAATTCTTTTTGAAAGACGAGCTGGATTATTAAGTGCCATTATTCTTGCTTCCAGTCTGCTATATTTTGCATTAGCACGGATGGTAACACTCGATATGACCTTATCGATCTGTTTATCTGGAAGCTTGTTAACTTTCTTAGTTGCATCCAATCAGTCACCAAGTTTAGGGCGTCGGTGTTTATTTTATAGTGCTTATCTATTTGCCGGCCTAGCAGTTCTCACAAAGGGGCTGATCGGTATAGTATTTCCTACTATGATTATTGGGCTTTGGATATTATTATCTAATCAATGGCGTTTGTTGAAGCAATGTTATCTTGCTAGTGGGGTTTTGTTATTTTTATTAATGGTTTTGCCTTGGCATATTTTAGTTCAATCTAGAAATCCTGAATTTTTCCAATTCTATTTTATAGATCAGCAATTCCTGCGTTATTCCACTTTGATAGCACAGCGTTACCAACCCAATTGGTTTTTTATTCCAATTTTTATTGCCGGGTTTTTACCTTGGGTATGTTTTTTACCTCAAGCGATAGTGAATCACTTTCCTAGAAATTGGCAACAATTCAAAGAAAAAAATAATTATATTTTTCTTTTACTCTGGGTAGGGATAATTTTTCTTTTCTTTTCCTTTTCACATTCCAAATTAATTCCGTATATTTTACCGATTTTTCCTGCTTTGGCTTTATTAACTGGCCATTATCTTTCTACTCACTGGCAGCGAAGCTGGGATATTAAATGGGGGTATATAGCGGTACCTTTGGTATGGTTAGGTTTAGGAAGTATAGGTATATTATATATAGCTTACGATGCGACTATTACGCTATCTCCGTCTGCCAGACTTTTTTTGATAACCGCTTATAGTGTTTTTCTTTTAAATAGCATAATCGCGAGTTGCTTTGCTATGCGGAAAAAATCCAAAATGGCATTTGCAACTTTGGCAATAGGAAGTGTGATTAGCTTCTGGATTGTTTCTATGGGTATTCCTCAGCTCGATACACGTTCGATAAAGCCTTTAGTTGTTGCTCTTAAGCCTTTAATAAAGCCAGGCGATAAAGTAGTGGCATACCATGATTATTATCAAGATTTGCCTTTTTATTTAAATCAACGGGTATTTACAGTCAATGTCGGTGGAGAATTAACTTTTGGTATGCAACATCAAGATACTAGCCATTGGATGTTACAGGAAGCTAATTTCTGGCCTGACTGGAATAGTTCAAGGCGTATTTATATGATAGCTAGTAAAGAAGCATACCAGCAGATTAATCAACAAAAGAAATATCTCATTTATTTGCTAGCAAAGACACCGCAAGATGTTTTATTAAGCAATCACCCTATAGAGAAAAATAAAATAAAAAATATTTTTGATTAAAAGAGGATTAGTGAAATGAATAAGCCCTATATCAGTGTGGTTATCCCAGTTTATAATGAGTCTGAAAACTTGGAACAGCTCTATCAGCGCTTGATTTCGAGCTTAGACAAGTTAGGTAAGCCTTATGAGGTTATTTTAGTTAATGATGGTAGTCAAGATGACTCCTATGAACGACTTAATGAATTACAAAGAAGGCGACCAGAGCAAATTCGCATTGTTCATTTTAATGGTAATTTCGGTCAACATATGGCATTGATGGCTGGTTTGGAGCGCGTCAGAGGAGAAATTATTATTACTTTAGATGCTGACCTACAAAATCCACCAGAGGAAATTTCTCATTTGGTAAAATTCATTGAAGAAGGTCATGATTATGTAGGAGGTATCCGAAAAAATCGCCAAGATACTTTTTTTCGACGCTATGCATCTATACTTAATAATTGGTTGCGCTATAAGATGACTAAGATTCGTTTGACTGATCAAGGCTGTATGTTGAGAGCCTATCGACGTTCACTCGTCGATTTAATGATAGCCAGCAAGGAAACTTCTTTATTCATTCCCGCACAAGCCTATAAACTTTCTATATCCCCCACCGAAATTGAAGTTGGGCATGATGCTCGTAAAGGTGGTCAGTCCAAATATAACCTTTATCGGTTATTACGTTTGAATTTTGATTGGATGACTAGTTTTACCTTATTACCCTTGCAGATTTTTACTATGTTAGGATTGTTTATTTCAATCTTAAGTAGCTTTTTTGTTATATATTTGTTTTTACGCCGGATTATTATTGGACCCGAAGCGGAAGGCGTGTTTACGTTATTTGCGATAGTTTTTTTCTTAATGGGAATAATGTTAATGGGTTTAGGGATTATGGGTGAATATATTGGGCGTATTTATCAAGAAGTACGTCATCGTCCCCGTTATGTTATTAGGAAAATTATTGATGATACGAATGAAGCATAAAATAAAAATTGCATTTTTAAAAAACACATCTAAGTTAAGTAGTAAAATATGAGTTTAAAAGTATTAATTCTAGGCATCAATGGTTTTATTGGCAGCAGCCTACTGGAGCATTGTTTAGCAAAAACAGACTGGCAGTTGATAGGCTTGGATTTAAGTGAAAACAAAATTAATGATTTTCTTAAACATCCACGGCTTACCTTTAAAAAAGGCGACATGAATCGGGAAATGGGTTGGATAGAACAACAAATTCAACAGTGTGATGTAGTCTTACCTTTGGTAGCTATTGCAACGCCGGCAAGCTATGTAAACAATCCCTTAGGTATTTTTGAGCTGGATTTTGAAGCCAATTTAAAAATTATTCGTTTATGTGTTAAACATGAAAAACGTATTGTTTTTCCTTCCACTTCTGAAGTCTATGGTATGTGTACGGATGAAGCGTTTGATGAAGAGACCAGTAATTTTGTATTAGGACCTATCAATAAACCTCGTTGGATATACTCCTGTAGTAAACAACTTTTAGATAGAGTAATTCATGCTTATGGCTTAAAAAATGAATTACGTTATACACTCTTTAGACCGTTTAATTGGTTAGGTCCTAAACTGGATGATCCACATAACCCGAGGCCAGGGAGTTCGCGGGTGGTGAGTCAATTTATCGGCAATATATTACGTGGCGAAGCCATACAATTGGTTAATGGCGGACAACAACGACGTAGCTTTATTGATATCGATGATGGGATGGCTTGCTTATTAAAAATAATCGCAAATGAAAATGGATGCGCTGAGCAAGCTATTTTTAATATTGGTAATCCAGCCAACGATATTTCTATTCGTGAATTGGCTGAATTATTATTAGAGTTAATTAAAACTTATCCCCGTTATGAAAGCTATGCGGAAAAAGTCCAATTACAAACAATAAATTCAGATAATTATTACGGAAAAGGTTATCAAGATGTAGAACGTCGCATGCCATCAATTAAACGGGCTCAACAACAGCTGGCTTGGCAGCCATATATAGATATGAAAACTAGCTTGAAGAAGATTTTAGATTTTTATCTATTGCCGTAATTCGATTAAGTACGGCATTTAGAAAATTATTGTCTAACTCTGTTTTTGTTTTTAAACACCAAAGTCTGGCATCAACAAAACCTACGCATTTTACTGCATCTTTTTCGGTCATTATAACAATAGCATCATCGCCATAATTAAAATCGCGCGGTTTAAATAGATAATGATCGGGAAAGGGATGCTCAATGATTTTAAGTCCCAGTTTGCGTAATGTTCTAAAAAATTGATCGGGATTGCCGATTCCAGCTACGGCATATATTTTCTTTCCAAGAAAAAAATCTGCTGATTGTTTATTTTTAGTTTGAATAAGCTGATAAAAATAGTCAGGAATTAAGGAAAGTTTAAATTCATTGGCATGAGCTGTTCCTTTGCTAATAACAAAATCAACGGAATTTAAGCGTGAAACAGGTTCGCGCAATGGACCTGCAGGTAAACAAAAATTATTTCCAAAACGTCTTTCGCCATCGACAACAACAATTTCTATGTTTCTACCTAAACTTAAATGTTGTAGACCATCATCACTGATAATAATATTGCAATTCGAACGCTTTAATAAACTTTTAGCACCGCGACTACGATTAGGATCGATGATAGTTGGACATGCAGTATGCCGAGCAATTAATATAGGTTCATCACCCACTTCACGGGCATTACTGTTTTGATGGACTAAACAAGGAAAATGCTGCGTGTTTCCCCCATAGCCGCGACTGATAATGCCTGGTCGCCAGCCTTTTTCTTTTAAAAATCGAGCTAATGCGATAACAACCGGTGTTTTACCCGTGCCTCCCACAGTAATATTTCCAACGACGACGACCGGTACTGAAAGAAAGTTTACCTTTAAAAGGTGCAACTGATAAAGCTTGCGACGTAAAACAATAAAACCGCCGTAAACCAATGATAATGGCCAAATTAAATAAGCCAAAAAATTTTTTTTCTGCCAAATTTTTAACATTATTTTTTTGGGATTAATGACGTAATGCTGCGTTTTTTCTTAAATAATTTATAATGCCGAATCAGGGGAGTTAACAGATTAATGAGCAGAATAGCAGCGGTTGAGAGATAGGCTATCCATAAATAGAAACGATAATCTTTCATTGTAACTTCCTGTTATTCTATCTGTTGTAGCATAACATAATCTGGAGCAGCTTGCTTATAATCATTATCAATAATTTTTAATTCGCGGCGATTTGCTGTAATGGTGGCTTGAATTACTTGATAAGTTTTATTTAATGCTAAGCTGAAAGCCGCTAAAGCATTTTTGGTTAATAATAAATGGCCTAAATACAGCGCCGAAAAAAGATCCCCGGCACCATTGATAGCTGCTGGAGTGTTTGGAACAGAAATTGTAGCGATCCATTGCCCTTGTTTGCTTGAAAGAAAAGCGGTGGGTTCTTCAAAATTAAATTTATTTTTTTCTTTTAAATTTAAGCTGGTCACAATGACAATAAGTATTCCTTGATTATGAAAAAAATGCACTGCATGTTTTAAATCATCTAAAGTATTAATTTTTTTCCCGTATAAATATTCCGCTTCAAAATGGTTAGGTGTGATGATGCTGGCCATAGTTAAACTTTGATTGCGAAAGAAATCTGGAATATCGGGTTTAACAAAACACGCTTTACCATTCGGAGTAGCCATGACAGGATCGCACAGGTAAATGAGTTTAGGATTTGCTTGTCGAAATTGTTGTACTGTTTCAAGGATAACTTGCCCAATTTCTTTATCCCCAATATATCCAGATAAAATTGCATCACATTGCCTTGCTAGATCTAAGGAGATTAAACCCTGTATGACGGCGCGTACCTGCTCAGCGGTGGAAATATCACCTTGCCAGTGACCATAGCCGGTATGATTAGAAAATTGTACGGTATTGACTGGCCATACTTCAAAACCCAAAGCTTGTAAGGGAAAGGTAGCGGCTTTATTCCCAACATAGCCATAACTGACATGGGATTGTATCGATAAAATATTCATTTGACCTCTTAGCAAAAGCCTAGACGTTTTTTTATCGGCTTGCAAAAAATGGCGCCCCAGGCCGGATTCGAACCGGCGACCTGTCCCTTAGGAGGGGACTGCGCTATCCACCTGTGCCACCGGGGCTTGAACGAAGCGTATTATACGCTGACTTTTTTATATTCGTTTCTACTACGTTTAATTCAATTCACCAAACTCTTGTTAGCATTAATATTTTTGTAGAATACCATTTTGATAAGGAGTGCAAAATTTGACTAATAATGCCATAATTCCCCGATAAATGAATTATAAGGTTTAGCGCGCTATGCATATTGAGAAGAAACATTTTACCTCCCACCATTGGTATCCTTGGTTAGTTATTGCCTTAGCGGCGGCTTTTTTATTTTATAAATATATATTGCAAGTTTCTCCTAGCATCATGACTGAAGATCTAATGCGTGTGTTCCAAATACAAGGAACCGGTTTAGGTAATTTAACGGCTAGTTTCTTTTATTCTTTTTTGTTAGCCCAACTTTTTGTTGGCGTTTTATTAGATCGTTATAGTCCCCGCTTGTTAACTACGATTGCTATCCTTTTATGTGCTATAGGCATTTATATTTTTTCTAAAGCAGATAGTTTAAGTGTCGCCACTTGGTCTAGAGCATTGATGGGTGTTGGTGCGGCTTTTGCTACCGTCAGTTATATGAAGATGACTAGCCTATGGTTTAAACCCAATCAATTTGCTTTTGTTGGCGGCTTATTGGCGACTGCAGCTATGTTGGGTGCTGTTGCAGGTCAGGTACCCTTGTCTTTCGCTGTTAGTACGTTCGGTTGGCGACAAAGCTTATATCTGTGTGCAGTGAGCGGATTAATTTTAGCCGGGTTATTTTATTTTATCGTGCGTGATAAGCCGACTGGAGTATCAAGTGAAACAGGAGTAGTAGAAAAATTTTCATTTCATGATGTATGGATGGTCTTGAATAATAAGCAAAATTGGTTAATCACACTGTATAGTGGATTGGCTTTTGCACCGATTGATGGTTTTGCAGGTCTTTGGTGTATTCCATTTTTAAAAGAAACCTATCAGGTTTCGCATACACAAGCCGCAGGGTTGGCTTCTTTAATTTTTCTAGGTATAGCGTTTGGTAGTCCTCTATTAGGCTTATGGTCGGATCGAATAAATAAACGTCTTCCAGTGATGTTGATTAATGCTTTTGTAGCCTTGGTTACCATTACAATGATTATTTATGTAAATCACTTACCGCTTTGGTTATTGGGAACTTTATTATTTATCTTTGGATTTAGTACCGGTGCATTTATGCTAGGTTTTGCTTTGGGTAGAGAATTAAATAAAATAACCGTTGCCGCAACCATAATCGCCTTAATCAATACCGGCGATATTATCTTTAGTGCGTTGACGCAACCATTGATAGGAAAATTATTAGATGCACATTGGCAGGGTAAATTGATCGCAGGTGTGCATTATTTTTCGGCCACAGAATATCGTCATGCGTTAAGTATCTTGCCCATCTATATTTTATTGGCCCTAATATTGTTATTTTTTATTCGCGAATCGAATTTACAGCAGTTAGATGTTTAAACTACGGTCTTGTTTTATGGGCCAGCAGGATTAAGTTGATCGATAACCTTGGTTTTATAGTCGGATTGCATAATCGGCAAATTGCGAAAATCCTCTAAAACCTTCATGCAAGGAATAGATTGTTTCTTTCTCTCAGCCATTTGTGCTTCTTGGCTAATACGCTGATAAACCAGAGCGGCGGCCGCTTGTTCGGAAGGATCATTAGACAACTTGTTAATTGCTTCAGTAACTCTAGCGGAAAAATCGCCTAGATTCTGGCCGCAAGCCTGTGCGATACCGGCGATTGCGCCCGCTTGTCTCGCAAACTCTATCGCCTTGCTTTGTGGGTTGCTGAGAGAGGATGGAGAAGTGCTATTAGCAGCAGGGGGAGCTTCGGCGAGTACACTAGTGCTCAACCCTAATAGCAGAATTAAACCGAATATTTTTTTTTGTGTTGTAAGCATATTATGTTCTAGTTAGTAGAATAGGGCAGTTCTAAAAAGTCTAATACTGGACCTTCAAGATTACCTAGTCTGATACTATGGGAAATAGCTTGAGTTTGCAAACAAACTAAGGCCTCATAACGATTATTCTGCTCTTTAGCAGACATAATAAGCGCGCCTTTTTCGGTTTTTTGATCACTGTCAAATATCGGGGTGCCTGGCAGAAAGGGGCTATTGGCTTCAAATCTCACTCTAAAAAGACGGCTCTTGGCTTTCCCTAAATAATGAGTGCGAGCGATGATTTCCTGCCCTATATAACAACCTTTGTTAAAGCTCACGCCGCCTATCTCCGGAAAATTCAGTTGATGAGGCGTAAATTGGCCACTGGTTTCAGGATAAATAGTCGGAATGCCAGCCATAATATCCAATAAGCGCCAATGATCGACACTTTCCTGCTCAAATTGACTATCGATAAAGCTGATAGAATCCAAAACTGGTGCAAGCAGGATAACCCGAGATGTGGGTCCCGAAATAGCTAAGCTTAGTTTGTGATCAGCTTTTGCAACGCCATTTTCTTTGGCTGTATATAATTCCTGTTCTTTGAGTAAATCTTTAATAGTAGGGCCATAAAGGCCGATTTTTTTGCCAATCGTTACTGACCTCGGTTAATACTACTTTCGAAAAAACCGCATATTTTTGTAAGGAGGCTAATAAAAGTGGCAGCGTACTGCTTTGCAATAAAAAATAATAGTCATGTTGATAAAAAAATAACCGAAAAATTGCAATTATTCGTCCCTTAACATCACAGTGTGCGCCTAATCGGCTTTCCTTGGTATTAACTTCTTCCAGATCGCAAGTCAATTGACCTTGTAAGAACGGCTTAGCGTCTTTGCCACTGATTCGAATGAGGCCAAGATCGACCAGATCAAAAGAGTTATTCTCACTCGTTATTTGTTCAAGCATAAAATCTAGCCTTATTCGTTAAATCAGCAATTATTCACTAGAATAAACTAACGATTATAAATTATTCCAAATATTTATATAAGCGACCTAAGCAGCTTTTATAGCTGACTAATTAGAAAAAACGCATAGAACAAAACCATAAAAGCTTAGGTCTCATTGGGGGAGGGATTATGCGTTGGTTTATTAAATGTTCAGTCGGAGTGTTGTTTTTTTTATTTCTTCAGGATGCAATGGGAGTCACTATTAACAATAACTTAGCTGTGACAGCAACCGTAGGTGGCGGAGCCAATTGCACATTTGGCTCAACAACCGATATGAAATTTCCTAATTATTATTCACTTGATTCTAATCCAGATTATGCTACTGGTACTGTAACATTAACTTGCTTACCGAGTTTAGCTTACGACATAGGCATTGATAAGGGCCAAGGTGCAGGCGCAACAGAAGACCATAGATTGTTAACTAAACAAGGAGGAAATCAACAATTAAATTACGGCCTTTTCCAAGATGGCGGTCATCAACATATGTATGGTACGGTAATAGGGCAAAACACTTTGCATCAAATAGCCACAGGGTCTACAGAGGTGATTACTATTTATGGAGAAATACCCGCTAATCAAGCGGTTGACGCAGGTACTTACTTGGATCGAGTGACTATTTTCGTAACATTTTAAAAGTAAAAATTGTATAAAAATGCATATTAGATTATTTTATATGCAATCATTCAGTTAATAAATATTAAAGTTCTTGACCCGTTCTTTAAAGCATTATATCTTCTTACCGTGCTATAGGATTTTTATTTGATAAGGAAATCGATTATGTTCAAAGCACAAAACATTTTTTTTGCGCTGTTCATTTTACTCATGACTCAGCCTGTATTCGCTGCGACAACGACCGCCAATTTACCGATCAATGCGACAGTGGCGGCGGCTTGTATCTTTGGCAATATCACGTCTGTGAACTTTGGTAATTATACCGGGGTTCAAAATGATGCGACTGGTAGCCTTGAAGTAAATTGTACGAATGGTACAACTTATAGCATTTCCTTAGGGCCGGGGACATTTGGCGGCGCAACAACCACTACTCGACAAATGACTGGTACACCTTCGGGATCACTTGCATACGCACTTTATCGGGACGCCGGACGTACACTAAATTGGGGAAATACAATACCAACCGACACGGTAGCGGGAACAGGTACTGGGGGAATTCAACCCTACACAGTCTATGGACGAATAGTAGCAGGATTAACACCCGTTGCCGGTAGTTATAATGATACTGTATTAATAACTATCACTTATTGATGTTTTTCTAAGACTTTAGCAAGTTTTTTATGGTGAAAATGGAAAGTATGCTGATGATGTGGATAATTCTGTTTAATATGATTAATATCAGTCTTATTGGAAGTTAGTTATTTATTGGTTCAATTTATATGCGTAAATGAAAAGAACAATAGTCTATTCATGAAATTCCGATCGGATATAGTCATTTTATAAAAAAAGGATTGTAAGGATTAGTTAAAATGAAAATAATACACTATATCGCTAGGCTTGGTATTTTAACTGTATTATTTATTTCAGATGTTAGTGCTAATGTTTTAGAAGTAACTCCAGTCCAGCTTTCCTTGTCTACTACACAAAGAATAGGTGTGGTTAAGGTTACCAATCGGAGCGATGAACGTAGTTTTTTACAATTAAGTTTACTTGACTGGCAACAGAGTCCTAAAGGTAAAGACATCTACAAAACCTCTCATGATATTTTGTTGACGCCGCCCTTATTTTTATTACCCGCACATAAAACCCAGATTATACGTTTTGCTTTAAGACATCCTACCTATAATACACTGCAAAAAGCCTATCGCGTGCATTTGAAAGAAGTGCAGCAACCGAGACAAAAGAAATTAGGCCAAACACTGTATTTTTTAATGGATATATCACTTCCTTTATTCGTTGAGCCACAAAAAATCCTTGAGAATGGAGTTTGGTCAAGCAAGGTTTTAGATGACCAGCATATCCAATTGAATTTATACAATGATGGAAATGTTTCTTTATTTGTAGATCAATGGCAACTGTTGTCGAATAATTCTCAAGGACCCATAATGAAAAAACAGTCGACTTTCACTTATGTCTTACCGCGCTGTTCTCATTCTTGGATAGTAAAAGGCGATTCTAATATTAATTATACGGATATTAAATCAAATATTAATGGACACAGTAAAAAATCGGCTTTGCATAGGCTTTAAATTTGTATTAATTGCATGTTTTATAACTTTCTCTTTAATCAGCGTAGAGAGTAACGCAAAGCTAGAAAAAGAATTTTTAACAAAACACGCACCACAAAAAAAAGCTAAAATGAAAATGGTTCCGTTGTTGCTTGAAATAAAGCTTAATGGAAGCTTATTGCCTGGTATTACACAATGTTATAAAGATCCGTCCGGTCACATCTGGATTGAAGAAAGTGACTTACGTCAATGGGGGATGAAATCTAACTTCCATGCTCCCTTAAAGCATCGCGGCGAACAGTTATATAAACTGGATTGGCATCACAATGTTAGCTATCAATTAGATCAATATGCGATGCAGCTAACAATATCAGCACCACCACAATTATTTATTACTCAAACCTTTGATCCACTCAGTAAACGTCTAGGTGCTTTGCGTCCAAAAGATCCAGGAGCCTTTCTTAATTATGATGCGGTTGCGTTAAGAAATAATAGTCCCGGTATCAATCAAACTAATCTCTCAGCATTAATGGGTTTAGGTTTGTTTAATCGTTTAGGTGTTGGAACCGCCGATGTGCTTGCATATAACAAATACGCGAATAATATTACCTTATTAACGAATCAATCCAGTAAATTAGTCCGTTTAAATACAACGTGGACCTTAGACCAACCAGAAAACATTGCGCGTTGGCGCTTAGGCGATGCGATTACCGGTTCTACGTATTGGAGTGGTGCATCACGTTTTGCGGGGATCCAATATGCCACTAATTTTAATACGCAACCTAATTTAGTTACGTTTCCACTGCCTGGTTATCAAGGTGAAGCCGCTATTCCCAGCACAGTGGATGTTTTTGTGAATAGCGTTTTAAACCAACAGCAAATAGTTAACAACGGCCCTTATATTTTTAACAATATTCCGGTTATTTCTGGAGCCGGTAACGTGAATGTTGTTACACAGGATTTGCTTGGACGTAGCAAAGTAGTTAGTTTTTCTTATTACGCAAGTCCGCAACTACTTAAGCCCGATTTAGTTGATTTTTCCTATGAAGCGGGATTTGTGCGAGATAATTATGGCGTAAATAGCAATTGATTATGGACGTTTCTTAGCGGTGGCGACTTATCAACGCGGCATCACTGACAACCTCACTTTAGGGGGGCACGCCGAAGTTTTATTTGATCAACAAACCTTAGGCTTTTCGGCTAATTATTTATTAAATAATTATGGAGTAGCCTCGTTAGCGGTGGCGGGGGGGCATAATAATTCAGGCGGTGGCGGTTTATTAGGTTTGGGTTTTATTCGTCAAGGTCCGAAACTCAGTTACGGTTTCAATACTAGCTTAACCACTTTAAATTACATACAACTCGGTACACAACCCAATACATCACCGCCGAGTGTCGTGAATCAGTTATTCTTAGGATATAGTTTAGAAAATTATGGATCACTTAGCACCAGTTTTACCATGGTGAATAGCCGAAATTTTAATACGGCTAATGGTATATCCAATACCCCAACTGCACGATTATTGACAGCAACCTATAGCCATAATTTATTTAAAAATATTTCTTTAAGTCTGGGTTTTGTGGGGGATTTACGTAACTCACAAACTAACCAAGCATTTTTGACTTTAGTTTTTGCGCCTGATATCAATCATTTTGTTACCAACTCAACCACCTGGCAAAATCATCAATTACAAGATGTATTGCAACTGACTAAACCTACTCCTTTAGGAACAGGTTATGGGTATAACCTGTTTGCTAGCAATAATAGTAATCGTTATGCTGGTGCTGATGTGACCCTACAAAATGAAATAGGAGCTTATACTGCGCGCGTAGGACAAGGTAGAGGACAAGCTAGCTACGAAGTGGATGCTAGTGGCAGTGCTATTTATTTTGCTGGCAATGGCTTTTTAGCGCGTAAACTAACTCAAAGCTTTGCTGTCGTGAAGGTTCCCGATTTCCCAGGGGTGGATGTACTCTATGAAAATCAATTAATGGGCAAGACGGATAGAAATGGAAATTTATTAATTCCTGAGTTATTACCTTATCAAGAAAATATCATCGATATAGAACCCACGACTTTACCATTAGATACACAAATTGATGTGACTCATCAAACAGTCATTCCTTATTTTGAGAGTGGTGTATTAGCAGAGTTCTCGGTTAAACGCATGCAAGGTGCCGATTTACATTTAAGAACACCTATCGGTAAGTTTGTTCCTGTAGGTGCAGAACTTATCTTAAATAAAGATAATTCTAGTGAGAGTTATCCTGTCGGATATGACGGTGAGGTATATATCCCCGAAATCAAGGGTCATATTTTAGAGGGTTCAGTTAATTGGGAAAATCATATGTATTATTTTTCAGTTCAATTGCCAAATAGCAGTGATCCGATTATCGAATTAGGAGATGTGCCGTGTTACTAAAACAAATTAAACGATCCTGGTTATGCCTGATTATTTTAGTTTGTTATAATTTTTACAGTCCTGCTGCTTATGCTACTTGTGCAGGACTAGGTTGTTCATGCTCAGTTGGAACCACAGGTGTAGCATTTGGAAGTTATATCACTACATCTCCAACAGCGGATACAGCTAATGGGAATGTTGCAGTAACTTGCTCAGCATTGGTAATCTTTACAGTGTCTTATGTTATAAGTATGGCTAAAGGGAATAGTGCCACTTATACCCCGCGTTTTATGAATTTATTAGGCGTCCATTTAAATTATAATTTATATACAACCGCAGGTTTTGCTTCGATTTGGGGGGATGCAACCGGAGGCACGGTGACAGTTAGCGATGGATATACGTCAATAGGCTTGTCAACAACAAGAAATTATACTGTTTTTGGCCAAATACCTGCGTTGCAGCCCGTTGGGCCCGGTACTTACACCGACTCGGTTTTGGTAACGGTCACTTATTAAGCTCAACATGCTTAGTTACTGGATAATAAGTCGTTCCTCTATTAGGCTTAATAAAGGAAGTTAACTATCGACATTCAAAAAGCGCATGAGAAATGGATTTTTTTTGCACTGAGTCAAGCCAATCTCTAAAAAATAGCATTATTTTTTAAGTTTCTTCCTGCAATTATACAGTTAATAAATGGATTAATTTTCTGGAATACTGGCCATCTGATGGACAGAAGGGGGTTAATCATGCGTTATTTGGTAAATGTATACGGTTGTTTATTTTTTTTATTATTAAGTATAAGTTCCGCGTTTGCGGCCATAGGTGGTGATGGCACTTCTATGCTGGTTTCGGTAGGTGTCATAGGTGGGTGTACGATTCGTGCTACGCCCTTAGTTTTTGGTGTATATAATCCTGATTCATCTATTGCTAATAATTCAACAGCGCGTCTCAAAGTTCTTTGTACGTTAAATACGCCTTATTATGTGACTTTAGATCAGGGAGCTGGCAATTCAGCAACCACTAGATTACGTAGAATGTCGGGACCAGAGCAATCATCTATCAAATATCTTTTAACGCAAAACCTAACTCATACAGTGAACTGGGGTAATGTTGTTGGAGTCGATGCTAAATTTGGTGTAGGAAATGGTCTAAGACAAACATTAGTTGTTTACGGACAAATACCACCCAAGCAAAATGTCGGAATAGGTTCGTATAGAGATGTTGTTAACGTAGGAATTATTTTTTAGCCCCAAAAACTGGCGTCTTTTATTTTATTAACTGGATTTTAATCGTTGAGATAACCCATAACAAAAGATAGTGGCCAATGAAAGTAGTACCATTAATCCAGCGAACCAAATGAGAGTGTTATTGTAAAGATGGCTGAGTACAAGGCTGCCTACAACACCGAATAAACTCATAATGGTTCCTAGCATCGCCATACGAGCTCCCATGGGTTCACTACAGGCTTCTATAGCGACACGTTGTAATGGAAAAAAGGCTAAGCTGGAACCTAAAATAAAACCGCTTAATGGAATTACTAAAGCTAATATATTTCTAGGAAAAAGCAACGTAAAGATAATAGCAATAAAACTTGCGCTTAAACTTATTAGCAAACCCCACGTAACTAAGCGGTTTACTCCTAATTTTTCAGAAAAATACTTAATAATCTGAGCAGCGACTATCATTGCACTAAATACGATAGCTTGTAGTAAACTGAAAATGCTAGCGTTGTAGTGAAATTCGTTGATAACTAAAAAAGGACCTAAGACTACCCATGCTATCATTCCTAGATAAGCAAAGCAGAAGACCAGAATATTCAGCATGAACTGGGAGTTACGTATAATAGCTAGGTAATCTTTGCCTATCACATTTAATGCTAGGGGTTTTCTATGCTCAACAGGGTTACTTTCGGGCATGATAAGCCATAAAACCAACAGAGTTATAAGTCCACTAAAAAATAATACGCCGAAGATCCACCGCCAATCTGATATTTGTAATACTGTACTTCCTACTAACGGTCCAAATGCCGGTCCTAAAATGACAATACTTCCCATTAAAGCCAATATCTTAATAGCATCCATGGTGTTATAACTTTCATGAATACTTGAATAACCAGCTGTTGTAATAGAACAAACAACGCTACCTTGGAAAAAACGTGCAATCAAAAAAATAACTATATTGGAGGTGAGCGCACAAACAGCCGTAGCAAGCAAAAAAATGAATCCGTAAATAAATAAAATAGGTCGGCGACCCCATCTATCCGATAAGGGACCTAAAA
Source organism: Rickettsiella endosymbiont of Miltochrista miniata (assembly GCF_964031245.1). NCBI lineage: Bacteria > Pseudomonadati > Pseudomonadota > Gammaproteobacteria > Legionellales > Coxiellaceae > Rickettsiella > Rickettsiella endosymbiont of Miltochrista miniata. The sequence continues at coordinate 1,373,734 of NZ_OZ035017.1, read as the reverse complement.
TTATTGAAGAAGAAGCGAAACCAAAAAACCAAGCCGTTAAGGTCAGCTGAGCCATATGCTGATTGATCATTAAATCATGGCTAATTTGTGGCAGCGCAGGCAAATACATGTCATTAGTTAAGTAGGCGAGCATCTCGTAAATAACTAAAGCAATAGGAAATAGTGTGTGGGGTTTGAAGCTGGTTTGCATAAATAATAGTTTAGGGAAGGTCAACCGAATAATTGCTTATCGATTAAATCACACAAACAATGAATGATGAGTAAATGTGTTTCTTGTATGCGTGCAGTAGATGTGCCTTGAACGCGGATTTCAATATCAGTGGAGCTTAACAATCCAGCTAAGGCCCCGCCTTCTTTGCCGGTGAGGGCAATAATTTTTAAGTCTCTACTTTGCGCGGCTTCACAGGCTTTCAATATATTCTCGGAGTTACCACTCGTCGAAATAATTAATAAAATATCGCCGGCTTGGCCTAAGGCTCTAATCTGTTTGGCAAAAATTTCACTATAGCTATAGTCATTCGCAATAGAGGTAATGGTTGAAGTGTCTGTAGTTAAGGCAATCGCAGGTAGACTCGGACGTTCGGTTTCAAAACGGTTAATCATTTCTGAGGCGAAATGCTGTGAATCTGCCGCAGAGCCCCCATTGCCGCAGACCAAAATTTTATTATTATTCAATAGGCATTCAACGAATAGTTCACTGGCCGCCAAAATTATTTCGGGCAGTGTTTCTGCGGCATCCGATTTTGTGCGTATGCTCTCAGAAAAATGGGTCTTAATACGTGCTATTAGATTCATAGATTACCTAGAGAATGCGTTTTTTATCCATTCTACTTGAGCCGAGTCCAGTTTGGAAATACTCGCTAATTTTTGCGTAGCGAGTTTAACGCCCACCACATCAAAACGACAGGTCATATTTCCGGATAATGGGTGAGATAATAAGTAAAATTCTGCAGTTTTGATGATTTTATTTTGTTTAATAAAATTGACTGATTCTAAGCTACTACCAAAATTTTGATGTTGTCGATAACGAACTTCTATGAAAACTAAGGTGGTTTGATCACGCATAATCAAGTCAATTTCACCCAAGCGGCACTTATAATTACGCGCGATTAATTTAAGTTTTTGCCGTCGTAAATAATCACAAACTAAGCCTTCGATTTGATTACCTAGTTTTTTTGTATCGATAGATATCGTCATTAATCGATAGGGACTAAATTCCCATTACGAAATTGTGCGCAGGGTAATTGGCGAGAGATGCGATGTTGACTATTTAATGAAAGCATTCCTGTTGTACCTTCCAGCCTTTGTTGTGGGGACTGATTTAAACGCCCTAGTTGCTGAATAATGTGAAATGCATCAATACCTAAGGCATAATACTTACTGTTTCGATTAAAACTTTCTGGAGAAGCTGAGTTTAATTGTTGGTAGAGATTGGGTTCAATTTTGTCGTTAGCTAGTGACCAGGGAGCAGCGCAGAAAATAACTTGATTCAGGTCTTTATCAGGACGCTGGGATCCCGGTATCCCACTATAGATCGACGCTGTCGCATAAACCGGTATATCACCGGCATAAAAGAATTTAAGTAATGGTTTGACTTGGCGACCTATTTGCGGACTACTCGCTAAGAAAATCACATCAAAATCAGTACGCCTATCATGCGGAGGTTTAAAATGTAGAAAATGACTGATTTGCTTAGTGATATCAGCAGGGTTTTGCGATAACGACAGTTGACCGACAACGTTTCCCCCTAAAGCTTGCCATTGTTGTGCAAACGCTTCACCTATCTGCGATCCCCAATTGCCATTGGCAGTCATGATGAGTGCAGAACGTTTTCCATGTTGCCAGGCATGGCTGGTAGCTTGTTGTGCTTCGTCGATGGGGGATAAACCAAACTGGTATAGCTCTGGGGGTGTACTAATATCAGAGTTTAAATAGTTCAATGCTAAAATAGGAACGGTGGTTTGTAAACCGGCAATGCTTTGTACTTGAGGCTTCAGTAGTGGACCGACAATTATTTGCGCATTTTTTGCTACAGCTTGCGTATAAGCTGCTTGTATCGAAGATTCAACACTGGTGTCTATGAGGATAATACGCGGTGATGATCCATTTTCCTCAGCGGCAGCTAAAAAACCTTGTTTCACTGACTGACCAATATTAGCTAAGGGACCTTGTAGTGGCAGCAGCAAGGCAATAGGTTGTATCACATTATTGCTAGGAACAGCTGGTGTCGATATTAGAGAGCTTTGATTGTTCGATAAGACTGGATTAGGCACACGGCTAGAATTGCTAGCACAAGCCGTAAGACCTGAGCTTAGCAATAATAAGCTTATGGTTAAACATAATCGATTCATCAATGAAAAAGACACACGCTTTCCAGTCAAATTTTAAACGGCAGTGTTAATAATAGTTTATTCTATTACTTTTACGCAATGCTTCAGAAAATTTTGCTTATCTAGGTAATCGCTTATGAATAAACCTGTTCCGCCTGATAAAGAGGATCTGGCATTTTTTAGGGAAGCAATGAAGGATGTGAAGCGTACTAAGTCATTCCATGGAAAAAATAAACAAAAAAAAATTATTACTCTGGTCGATAAGGCAAAATTAATTAATCTAAAAGATGAAAATCAACAAATCTCGATAGCGCTTTTTGATCCAACCGAGTTAAACATAGGATCTGAAGATCGGTTGTTTTTTAGTCGACCAGGCTTGCAGAATAAACGCATTAAACATTTAACGCAGGGTGGCATACGCCAATCGGATTATCTAGATTTACATCAAATGACTGTAGATCAAGCACGAAGGGCTGTGCTCAATTTTTTGTTACACAGTCGCGAACACAATTATACCTGTGTGCGCATCATTCATGGGAAGGGAAAGCTCAATCTATCGGGAGCCAAATTAAAAAATCATGTCAATTGCTGGTTAATGCAAATTCCATGGGTATTGGCTTTTTCTTCCGCGCAACCACGGGATGGTGGGGCGGGGGCATTGTATGTACTATTACGCCGAAATCATCACGTGAAATGATTAAGCAAGGTTTTTTTTGTCATTGCGAGCGCGTAAATTATTCATCGTCATTGCGAGCACCGTAGGTGCGTGGCAATCCAGAGATGGCCACGGCCTCACTAACGTTTCGGCCTCGCCATGACATGCGCATTAATTTTTAACTTTGGAAAGGGAAAGAGTATCTTTATTTGGCAGCTAATTTAGCGTAACTTGCTACCAGCCATTTCGTACCGGCATTGTTAAATTTAATCTGTAGGCGCATATGCTCGCCGCGCCCTTCAGCATCGATCAGCGTTCCTTCTCCAAATACTGGGTGTGTCACCGTTTGTCCGATACGTAATCCAGTATCACCTATTGAATCACGAACGGAATTTTTTGCGGGTCTTAATGTTTGTGTAGGTCTAATAACAGAGGTACGTAATCGAACTTCTGCTAATAATTCTTTGGGAATTTCTGAAATAAACCGAGAAGGTCGATGATGACTTTCAGTACCATGTAAACGCCTTACTTCCGCATAACTAAGAAATAATTTACGCATGGCACGCGTCATTCCCACATAACAGAGTCGACGTTCTTCTTCTAAGCGACCAGGTTCTTCATGAGACATATGATGTGGGAACAATCCTTCTTCCATGCCACATAAAAATACCCAGGGAAATTCTAAACCCTTAGCAGAATGCAAGGTCATTAATTGCACGCACTCTTGTGTCGTGTCGCCTTGATGTTCACCTGCTTCTAGTGCAACATGCGCAAGAAAGGCAGATAAAATAGAAATACTACTGTCTTCAGGTACAAATTGCCTGGTAGCGTTGATTAATTCTTCAAGGTTTTCGATACGGGCTTGACCGCGTTCGCCTTTTTCTTTTTTGTAATGACTAAACAAACCACTGCTATAAAGAACTTGCTCTGTTTGTTCGGCCAGCGTTAATGCCTTAGTATCTTCATCCATTTTGTCGATCAATTGGATAAAAAGAGTTAATGCATTCGCTGCACGCGCGGCTAAGGTTTGGTTAGTTAATAAATGTTCAGCGGCTTGCCATAAAGAAATACCTTGAGCACGTGCTTCCAACCGTAACATTTGTAAGGTCTGATCACCAATACCCCGTGTCGGAGTGTTGACGACACGTTCGAAAGCCGGATCATCATTACGATTAGCAATTAAGCGTAAATAGGCTAAGGCATCTTTGATTTCAGCGCGTTCGAAAAAGCGTAATCCACCATAGATACGATAAGGAATTTGTGCTGAGATTAAGGCCTCTTCTAACACGCGTGACTGAGCATTTGATCGATATAAAACAGCAACTTCATTAGGTCGCAGTTCTTTTTTTAAGCCTTGTTTAATTTGGTTGACAATAAATCGTGCTTCATCTAAATCATTAAACGCACCATAAAGTGAAATCAGATCACCTTGTCCGCCACTGCTCCAAAGTTTTTTACCTAAACGGCCGTCATTATGTGTTATTAATGCATTCGAAGCGGCTAAAATGACGCCGGTTGAACGATAATTTTGTTCGAGTCGTATCACCTGATTATCTGGAAAATCGCGAGTAAAGTCTTGAATGTTTTTTACGCGCGCGCCACGCCACCCATAAATCGATTGGTCATCATCACCGACTATCATTAAATAGTTTTTTCCATTACTTAATAATTTTAACCAAGCGTACTGAATGGTGTTAGTATCTTGAAACTCATCAACCAAAATATGTCGAAAACGTTCTTGATAATGATGTAAAATATCGGGGTTTTTAATAAAAAGCTCATAGCTACGTAAAATGAGTTCGGCAAAATCGATAACACCATTTCGAGTGCAAATTTCTTCATAGGATTGGTAGATACGAACTAAGGTTTTGGTATAGGGATCATTCGCATTAGCTACTTGACTAGGTCTAATTCCTTCATCTTTTTGTTGATTGATAAACCATTGTACTTTTTTCGGTGCCCATTGTGCTTCATCCAAATTCAGGCCAACCAGAATTCGTTTAATAACGCGATATTGATCATCACTATCTAATATTTGAAATGCCTGTGGCAATCCAGCGGCTTCCCAATGTTGACGTAATAAGCGATGAGCAAGTCCATGAAACGTACCCACCCACATCATGCGCATCGGGATATCGAGCAAATTTTCCAAGCGTTGACGCATTTCTCCCGCGGCTTTATTAGTAAAGGTGACAGCAAGAATGTTATGTGGAGATATATTTTCCACATTGATTAACCAGGCAATACGATGGACTAACACACGAGTCTTTCCGCTACCCGCCCCGGCTAGTACCAATAAATGTGTCTGGGGAGCAGCAACGACTTGTTGTTGAGCCTTATTTAAAGACTCTAATAAGGGATGATTAGGATTAGACATAGCCGGTGATTGTAACGAAATTTCTATCGTCTTGCATGATTATTTTCCAGCGACAAAAGTTTATTGCATACTTTTGTTTTAATAGGTCAACTCCGTAGCATATTTATCGGTCATTAAAGGTTGTGAGATGATACGCTTTTGATATAGATATAACATAAATTTTGTATAATCTTTTTTATCGAAATTAACTGGATGACGTGCAATATAAGGTAAGGTAGTTTGCCAAATTTGATGATTTAACGCCTTGTTTAAGGCGGGGTGATTTTTTGCAAATACTTCCCAGCTTTTTTCTGGGTTATTGAGCAAATATTGGGTTGCTTTGTCGAGGGCTATTAAAAATTTACTAAGACGTGGATCAGATAATTTATTTTTATTGGCGATGATAATTAATTCATCATAAGTTGGAATTGTCGCTAACTCGATTGGAAAGATCTTTACCGGTTGATGAGCAAATTGCATCTGTAAAGGTTCTACGTTGCGCATCACATTAATCACGGCATCGACGCGATCGCTTAATAGAGCTTGCGTTAAATCATATTGCACATTAATGGTTTGTACATCGCGCATCGTTAAGTGCGCCTTTTCTAGCAATGCGCTTAGCATCATTGTCCCTTCAACGTGGGATGTATAAGCGATACGTTTGCCTTTCAGATCGGCAAGCTGATGAATAGGCCCATTTTTTTTTACAATCAAACAGTTTAAAGGTTGGTTTATTAAACTAGCCACGCGTATTAAAGGTAGTCCTTTTGCGGCTTGTACCACCAATTGTGGTTGATAACTAACCGCCAAATCAGCATGACCTGCGGCTACTAGTTTAGGGCCATCATCAGGATTACTCGGCGCGATAATATTGACTTGTATCCCTTCGCGGGCAAAAAATCCTTGCTCTTTTGCCACAAAAATTGCCGCATGATCAGGATTAACCAACCAATCTAGGATTAACGTTAACGGTTTAGCCCAGGCGTTACTAGTGAATAACAAAAAGCTCACTATAAGAATAAATTTTTTTTGTATTGGCATAAATAAAGTTTTTATTTTTTGGATGATTCGGTCCATGGCAAAGCCAGCTTGAGTAAAGTATCCACAAAAAAATATAATAAGATTCCTAGAAAAAAAATAACCAGCAATACAGCAAACATGAGATCAATTTGCATCTGCGCGTTGGCATTTAACAATAAAAAACCTAAGCCCTGATTCGAGCCAACCCATTCTCCGATAATGGCACCTAGGGGAGCCATAGCAGTTGCCAGCCGGATACCAGAAGCAAGATTTGGTAATGCCGCAGGAATACGGATTTGATACAAAATTTGCCAGCGATTACTATTCATAATCTCAGCCATGTTTAAGTAATTTTCTGGCGTTTGCTTTAAGCCATCGAGAAAATTATTGGTAATAGGAAAAAATAACATAAAAGTGGTGGTGATAATTTTAGCCGTTACGCCATAACCAAACCAAAGTACCAGTAGGGGAGCAATTGCAAATACGGGCAAAGCTTGACTGGCCAATAATAAAGGGAGTAAGAAGTTATGCAATGTTCGGAATAAACTCATACTAAGCGCAATAGTTACACCTAGCAAAATTCCAAAAAATAAGCCAAAAAGAATTTCGACCAACGTAGGTAAAGTCTGTGATGTAATCAGCGTTGCGTGATCAATAAGACTTTTTAGTACTTCAAAGGGAGTAGGCAATATATAATTAGGTAATTGTAAAATACGAATCAAACATTCCCAAATGATAATAAACCAAATAGGGATGAAAAATTTATGAAAAAATAAGGAATATATTCTTAAAAGTAACTGTTTGCTCGCAATGAATTTTGAAATCCATGAGGACGAAAGCCAATTTTGTAGTTGCGCAATTCCATTGATGAATTGATTAATTAAAAGAACAAATGGAACCATTATTTCAGCTCCTGCAGATGATGCAAGAGCTTAGCTTGCCATTGTAATAATTCAGGATTATTCAACGATCGCGGTGGTGCGTCTTTCAGTTCGCAGTTTAGATAATTTATTTTTGCCGGCGTGCCCGACATGATTGCAATATGATGTCCTAAACGCAATGCTTCTAATGGATCATGTGTGACTAATAATACCGTATGATTTTTTAATGCCTGTGCAGTGAGTTCTTGTAGTTGATAACGAGTAATGCTGTCTAAGGCAGAAAAGGGTTCGTCCATTAGTACGATAGGTCGCTTTTCTAAAAGTACGCGCGCTAAAGCAACCCGTTGTTGCATCCCGCCAGACAATTGTGCTGGATATTTATCCAAAGTGTTCTCTAAGCCTAATTGTACAAGTAATTCGCGAGCTTGGGCGTAAGGTTTTTTTGTGCGTCGTAAACGATACCCCAGTACAACATTGTTCAAAATATTTAGCCAAGGTAATAAAGTATGCGTTTGAGGCATATAAGCTAATCGACCCGATAAGCCCCGCTGATCGCAGGCAGTGATAGACGCTGATGTGGTGATAAATCCAGCGATTAATTGTAGAAAACGACTTTTACCAATTCCGCTCCTACCTAATAGACAAGTCGTTTGTCCCGCTGCTAAATGGAAGTCTAAATGGTCAAATAGAGTTTTATCTTGGTAGTGCAAACTTGCGTTGCCTACCAACACAGCGGGTGATTTTAACATACACTTTTCCTACGCGGGCATTATCCCGATCAGGTATACAAGGGTATTTCTCAGCTAGACCCTACATAAAACATTCGTCTTTTAATTGATTTCGTTGTTGAATTGCCTTTTCGAATACTCATTTACTTATGTAAACTCCGCTTCTCAAAGCCAATTCGCCTAGAACTCAATTAAAATGCTTTTGTTTTACACATGGAGGCAAGCACCCCTAAGCGAAAGGACGCATCGTAACAAGCTCATTAGCAAAATGAAAGAGCTATTAGGTAAATTGGGTGAGAAATACCTGTTTATTTCGAAGTTTTATCCGTCTGTGTGAAGTTTGAACAGAGGCTAAGCACTTGAGTTATTACAAAAATTGAAGTTTAATGGATTGCTCGCACTAATTTCTAATTTAAAACCTAATAAAATTATTAAGTGTTATGCCACAAAATTGATCGATTCCATTTCTACTGTGAGGAATAGTATGCGTAAAATTTTTAAATTAGTGCTATTAACCAGCATTTTGTTAGGTATATCTAGTCTGGCATGGGGGGCGAGCATAGTAAGGGATCTTAATCTTTCAAATTATAATGGTAAATGGGTGGTCATTAGTTATTGGGCAACGTGGTGTGAGTATTGCATGGGTGAAATACCTGAACTAAATGCATTTTATCGAGCGCATGCTGATCAGGTTGCGATGTTTGGATTTAATTATGATGATCCAGGTAACTTGCAGCAGCATATACAACGAAGTGGCGTTATATTCCCTACTTTAGTTAACGATCCTAAAGCTAATTTCGGAATACGTGGTATATCGGGCTTACCCACTACATTTGTTATTGGACCGGATGGTCGATTGAAACATGTATTAGAAGGACCGCAAACTAAACGCAGTTTAGAAAGAGCCGTTGGTTTATAAGCTTAAAAAACTGGTTCACTGCTTGGATTATTATCCTGCTTTTCGGATGCAGGGGATTCAGTTTGTATTTGAGTTTCGGTATTGCTGTTATCTATAGGCATCTCACCAGGATTATCAATCGCATTAAATGGAGTTGTATCTTCTTGTGTCGATATTCTTGTTAAATCATCTTTGCGAAAATATTCTAAGATAGAGCCTGGTGTGCCATCAGGTAATAGATTACCGGTAACGGGGTCGATGCTTGCTGTCACGATATCCGTGGGTTGAGGCATGGTTTTTTCAGGCTGACCTTTTAATGCGACGCGCATAAAATCAATCCACATAGGTAATGCAATTTTCGCACCATACTCATGAACAGAACTCGGTTGGTCGAATCCTATCCAAACACTAGCGACTAAATTACTATTAAACCCTGTGAACCATGTATCGACATAATCGCTGGTTGTACCAGTTTTTCCAGCAAGATCGTTCCGATTCAAAACATGAGCTTGGTGTCCTGTTCCATAACGAATAGTATCTTTTAAGGCGGAGGTCGTGAGAAAAGCAATATCAGCAGGAATGACTTGCGGTGCATAAGGACTTTCTTTCTCATCCGTTAAAGGAGGTGTTATTTCCCCTTGTAAACAAGCCTCACACGCTATTTTAGGTTCTGCTTTATAAATGATTTGACTTTGTTCATCGGTAATATGATCAATTAAATATGGCGTTATCCGATAGCCGCCATTGGCAAAAACAGCGTAAGCACGAGCTAATTCAAGAGGAGTGACCTCACCGGTTCCAAGTGCCAGGGTGAGATTACGCGGTAATTTTTTGGGATTAAAACCAAAACGTTTTACATAAGTTAATACGTAGGGGACATCGATGGCTTGTAATAATCGAACGGATATAAGATTGACGGATCTAGCTAAAGCAACGCGTAAACGCGTCGGACCTCTGAAACTATGATCATCGTTTTGTGGTCGCCAAGGTTCATCGTGGCCGGGTATATCAAATACCAGGGGGGCATCATTAAAAACATTTGCTAGCGTATAACCCTTTGCCAAGGCAGCTGCATAAATAAAAGGCTTGAATCCTGAGCCTGGTTGTCGTTCTGCTTGAACGACACGGTTGAATTTGCTTAAGTTATAATCAAAGCCACCGACCAGTGCAGTAATAGCGCCTGTTTGTGGATTTAATGCGACTAAAGCCCCTTGCACTTTTGGAATTTGCGATAATTCCCAGGTGTTATTGGCAGTTAACTGGACACGAATAACATCGCCGACATGGACTTTATTCTTTAAGACTCCTGGAGGCGGATTTAAATTAGTGACGTCAAGACTAGGCATAGTCCATGCTACCCCTTGCCAGGGAATAAAAATCATTTGATTATCGACTAAAAGAGCAGTGATAGCTTGATCAGTCACAGAAATAACAATAGCCGCTTGTAAATCACTGATGGAAGCAACTCGATGCAATGCATTTAAAGTATGAGTGACTTTGTTTGCATCTAATGGAGCTATGTTTTTTTCTGGTGTTCTATACCCATGTCGTTTGTCATAGGCTAGTAAGCCAGTGCGTAAGGCTTTATCAGCGGCAATTTGTTGGGCTGAATTGATCGTGGTATAAACGTTATAACCCTTTAAATAAATATCCTCGCCAAAACTTTTGTACATCATGTCACGTGCCATTTCAGCGACATAAGGTGCTTTAATCATTCCTCCCGTATCTGTTGATGCATGCGTCAACATAGGTGTGGCTATAGCAGCCTCATAAACCGTTTTGGAGATATAACCCAACTCATACATACGCAATAAGACATGATCGCGACGTTGTTTTGCGCCGATGGGGTTAACTAGCGGATTGATGGCAGAAGGAGCTTTTGGTAAACCGGCAATAGTTGCCATTTCTGGGAGTGTGAGCTGATTGAGTGTTTTATTAAAATAAACTTGTGCAGCAGCAGCGATACCATAAGCACGATTTCCAAGGAAAATTTTATTGAGATAAAGTTCTAAAATTTGTTCTTTAGTAAATTCCCGTTCGATTTTTAAAGAAAGTAAAATTTCAGTAAATTTTCTTAAAAAAGTTTTTTCTCGAGATAGGTAAAAATTACGCGCAACTTGCATGGTAATAGTACTTCCTCCTTGTACCTTACTTCCTGTGAGTAACACTTCACCTGCAGCACGTAATAAACCATAAAAATCAACCCCATGATGTTCTAAAAAGCGCTGATCTTCGGTGGCTAAAAAAGCTTTAACCATCAGATTAGGGACTTCATTCAACCTAACAAGATTTCGATGTAACTCCCCAAATTCAGCGATAGGTTGTCCATCGCTGGTGTAAATCCGCATTGGGATAGGAAGTTGTACCGATTTTAATTCCTCAACATCGGGCAATTGTTTATCAAGATAAATATAAAGCAGACTTCCTACCACCATAAGCGTGATAAAAAGGCTTAACAGCATCAAAAAAAAATTACGGAAAAAATGATTCGATCGTTTCATAATGAAAACAGTTGATTAGCTGGGCTCTATGATAGCGTAAGTGACATTGCTCTTAAACAAGGGTTTTAATAAAAATAGTGTGTAATGAGGTCTTTGTACACTTTATTTGAATTAAAAGAAAGTAGGGTAGATTTTTTCAGTCTAATTCTTATTAAAACACAACGGCAATTCATAAGTTATGTATTAATTAATTGACAATATATTATTTAGATGCATAATAAAAGAAGAATAAGTTTGATACCAGGTTAAACAAATAAAAGAATATGTATTTTTTCAAGGATAGATTTAAAAATACTCAAAATAATGATGCTACCATAGGTTTGGATATAGGTAGTAGTATGATCAAATGGGTTAGTTTAGGTCGCCACAATGAGCTTAAACGATATGCTATTCAAGCAATTCCTACCCCAGTTGCATCTTCTCAGACTAAAGATGTTACTCAAATCGCCACTATCTTGAAGGGAACACTACTGGAGCAAAATCATATAAGAAATTGTATAGTGAATATTCCTGATATTCTCGTATGTACTAAGTGGGTGCAGATAGATCACATTGATTGTCAGCGTATTGAAGAATCAATTGAATTATTGATAGAAAAATTCATTCCGTATCCTCTAGATAAACTTTATTTAGATTATCAAATTTTTAAACCATTACTCGAAAGTCAAGAAAATTCTAAAGTTTTAATAGTAGCCTGTCATAAAAAACACTTAGATTTTCGTTTAGATATTATTAAACAAGCAAATTTAATTCCTCTTGCAGTAGAAGTGAGTTCATTTGCTTTAGAGAGAGCTTATAGTTTTTTTTATCCTGGCAAGATAAATGAAAATACTATCCTACTGGATATAGGGGCGAGTCAGATAGCATTATTGTTTTTCAATGGTGTTCAAACAATGGTTTATTGTGAAAATCTAATCAATATCCTTGAACAAGAATCTATTTTATTGCAAATTAAACGCAGTATAAAGAAGTTTGTCTTAGCCTACCCTTATCGCATTTTAAGAGAACTTTTTCTTATTGGCGTTAATAATTCCCTGTTAATTTATTTATTAAATAAATTAGACGGATTTCTAGATCTAAATGTGCAAACTTTAAAACATCGAAATCAGATTAACTATGGTTCTGAATTAAGCACAAGTAAATTAAGGCAGAATTTTTTAAATTTATTTTTAAGTTACGGTTTGGCTTTAAAACAAGGAAAATATTATGAAGCAAATCAATTTATTACCATGGCGGGAGCATAGGAACAAGTTAAAAATAAGGCAATTTTTTATTGTTTGGTTTGGAGTTTCATGCTCGTGTATTATTTTATTATTTACTGCAAAGATTTTAATTATTCAACAGATAAAACACTATCAACTAGCTTCTGATGGGATTTTATTACAGATTAAAACACTATCACCTACAATACAGGCAATAAAGCAATTACAATTTTCAGCAAAAGAGCTGCAGAAAATTGTAAGGATTATTCGGGCTAACCATCACCAAATTAAAAAAATTTTAGATTTTATGGTACAGCTTAAACATTTAATAACCCCCGATATTTTTGTACGTTTTATCGAATTTCATGCACCTTATTTAAGTTTAGTAATGCATGCGAACTCAGAGAAAGAATATTTAAAATTTATTAAATTGTTACAATTTAAATTTGATCCAAAATTGCAATGGTGGATGCTCAGAAAGTCTCAGGACATTCAAACAGATTTTATAGCTCAAATGCTGTTTGATAAAAATTAATCGATTTATGAAATTAAGATAACATACATTAAAAATGGTCAAGCCTAACTTAATAAGAATCGATTTATGGCCAATATATTTAAAATCTATTGTAATCATGTTGACTATTTTATTTATTTTTATATTAGGATATTTTTTTTGCATACGGCCAGCTCTTGAAGAAAAGAAAAAAATCTATTTAAGTTTTCAATCTTTTAAAAATGAACTAAATAGTCAATTAATAATATCCAAAAAATATCTTATATATCAGGAAAAAGTTAAAAATATAAAAAACAAATTCGATATACATGACAATAGTGTTGTCGATAAAATTATTTTAAATGTTCTCATTGGGCAGCTAGTTGATCCAGGTTTTAGAATTAATAAAATACATGTTTTACCTGTTAAGAAAGAATTTTTAAATTCCCTACAAGTGGAAAGCGATCTTTCTACTGCCAATAATAATATTATTATTAATTTTTTAGATCAAATTTCTAAATTAAATAAATTTATAGTAATTAATAAATTTAGATGGAAATTTTCAAATGATTTAAAAAAACAAGATATTGTTTTATCCTTTAAGATCTACGCGCATCCTTTTAGTAGAAAAAATTTAATTTCATCTTTAATAACAACAAATAAAATAGACGCAAAGTTTATATCTGAATTCAGTAACCTAACCAAATATCCTTTAAAAAAAATAAAAATGTTGGGTTTTTTATCAGATGGTAAATATCAGAATTGGGGATTTGTTGCATTACCCAATAAACAAATTTGTAAGCTTAACTTAGGCGATAGTTTAGGTTTGGAACAAGGGACCGTCATAGGCATTTTCGCTGACGAAATCTTTATTCAAAATAATAGTCTAGATAAAATAATTAAACTAGAGATGAGCGAAAGGAAGTTGCCTTATGTTAAAAATTATGCGTAATAAGATATTACTAATGTTTTTTTTAGCATTGTTTTTTAATTGTAAATTATTTGCTAATGAAAATATTTCAAATAGACAAGTAGATAAAACGATTTCTCTAAGTTTTCATAATATAAAGATTCGTTCGGCTTTACAGTATTTATCTGAATTGCATGGAAATAATTTAATTATTGACGACAAAATTCAGGGAAAATTTAGCATTTATTTGCATGGTATTAACTGGGAACAGGCTTTGGATAACATTTTGAAAACTCAAGGACTTGCTAAACGTTCAATTACAAATGGATGGTTTATTACCACACCTGAACAACTATTAAAGCAAGACAGAATAAATTCTGATATTCGACAAAAAAAACAGGATTTATTACCGTTAATTTTTAAAGTCATGCAAATTCGTTATAGAAAGGCATCTGATATCAGTAAATTACTAAAAGATAAAACTAATACGCCTTTGTCAGCACATGGTAGCGTTAGTATAGATAATCCAACTAATAGTTTATGGATTAAAGACACTATTGAGCAACTTAATAAAATCGCAGCGTCTGTTAAAGAGTTAGATAAACCTATCGGTCAAATTTTGATAGAGGCCAGAATTGTAAGTATTGATCAAAATAAAGAAAAAGAATTAGGAGCGCAATTTGGCTCAACTCAAACGCACTCAGCCAACAAACTTTTAAAATCTCATCTTAAAAATAAAGCTAATAATTCGAATACTGGCTTATTACAACACTTAACCATGGATTTACCTATTACCGGCGTAAACTCTATTAGTGGTGCAGCCTCATTGGGCTTACGTTTAATGCGCTTAGGCCAAAATTCCTTCTTAGATTTAGAATTATCTTCGTTAGAAAATGAAGGGGCAGCTCAAGTTATTTCTACACCGCATTTAATTACCGCTGATCAACAAACTGCGTTCATAGAAGCCGGCGCCGAAATACCTTATCAAGAAAAAGCCTCGAGTGGTGGGACTAACGTTATATTCAAAAAAGCCGTATTATCATTGAAGGTAACACCTAGAATTATGCCAGATGAGCGCATGATATTAGATTTAAAGGTCAATCAAGACCAGCCGAGTACTTTTATGGCAGTTGATGCCCCAACAATTAAAGCCCGCGGCATTAAAACACAAGTTATCGTCAAAAATGGTGAAACGGTTGTATTAGGTGGAATCTATGAGTATTCTCAGAGTAAAATAGAACAACGAGTGCCTTTTTTAGGTACTTTACCGATAATAGGCCGCTTGTTTCGTTTAACCACGTCGAATAACCGGCGTAGTGAGCTTTTGATATTTTTAACACCGACTATCTTAAACTATTAACTCGAGCTAACTATGCAATTTCCTAAATGGCAACTTCAGCTTCGTAGATTAGACAGTGATCGACTCGTCCATAGTTTAAAAACAGCTATCGCGCTATTATTTGGTTTGCTGATTTCTTACCTATTTAAGCTACCACTCCAAGGAAGATGGGTCGTTATTACTATTCTAGTAGTGATGTGCGCTCAATCTCGAGTCGGTGCGATTTTACAAAAATCGTATATGCGTTTTTTAGGGACGGTAATAGGAGCCAGTGTCGCGTGTTTGACACTCTGGTTAATTTATCCAAATGTTGCATTTACCATCTTAATTCTATGTCTAGCCACAGCTGTATTTAGCTATATAGCCGATAGCCCAAGTACTTTGAGTGAAGCGGGTCCCTTAGGGGCAGTGACATTAATCATTATCCTTATTTCACCGAATCCTAATTTTTATACAGTTATAAGTCGTTTTTTAGAGATCAACTTAGGGATTATTATTGCGTTATTAGTATCACGTTTTATCTGGCCTTTGCATTCACGTACGCAATTACGTTATATATTAATAGACACCTTACAAAATCTAAAAGATCTTGCCCAAAAATTAGAAGAGTTTAGACTCACTAATGATGTTAACAACGAGAAACCGCAGGATTTTTTTGAAAATAAAATATTGAATAATATAGGAATTCAAAAAAAATTATTTAAAGAAGTCATGAGCGAATCATTCGGCCGATCGAATTTGAATGAAACATTTAAAAGCATTTTAGATGCCGAGAGAGAGATTCTACGTTGTATCACTTTAATGAGAAACGCATTAGTAAATTTTTCAGATCAAAATATTTTGATCTTTAATCAGAATGCCGAAATACAAAAAATTTATCAAATAACGCAGACGTTATTTCAAAGAGCTATTGATAGTCTCAAACGTATAGATAAAGAGCAAGAAGGTGCAATATTAGAAAATTTTTCTGATTGGAAAGAAGTAAAATTTCAACTTAAATCTTTAGAAATAAATCCATCAGAACAATTTACGATTGATCTATTTATGTTTAGTGCCGATCGTTTATTAGTTCAATTACATACGCTAATTATTTTAATAAAGAAAGTTTAAATTATGCATGATTCTCCTCATTGTTTAATTCGTGCTCTTTTACAGCAGCCTGTCGAACGCACACCCGTCTGGATGATGCGTCAGGCAGGTCGTTATTTACCCGAGTACCGTGCAACGCGTAGCAAGGCAGGTAATTTTTTAAGTTTATGTAAAACACCTGAACTTGCCTGTGAAGTGACTTTACAGCCCTTACAACGATTTGATTTGGATGCAGCGATTATTTTTTCGGATATTTTGACCATTCCCGATGCTATGGGTTTGGGTCTTTATTTTGTCGAAGGAGAAGGCCCCAAGTTCCATAAACCTATAAAAACACTAACAGATATTAAGGCGTTACCCATTCCCGATCCTGGAACGGATTTAAGTTATGTAATGTCTGCTATTTCACTTACTCGTACTGAGTTAAAAGATAAAGTCCCTTTAATTGGATTTGCTGGAAGCCCTTGGACACTGGCTTGTTATATGATGGAAGGAGGAGGTAGTAAAGAATTCAGACAAGTCAAGACACTATTATACCAGGAACCGAAGGCATTACATCATTTGTTAAATACCTTAACTAAAGCAACTACCTTGTATTTAAATGCACAAATTGCCGCTGGTGCACAAGTTATCATGATTTTTGATACCTGGGGAGGGTTATTGACTACAGCGGCCTATCAACAATTTTCCTTGAATTACATGACAGAAATTGTGACTCATTTGAATAGGCAAAAGGTGCCGGTCATTTTATTTACCAAAGGAGGAAATTTGTGGTTAGAAAAAATAGCTACGTCTGGTTGCGATGCCATAGGTTTGGATTGGACTATCGATATCGGCTTAGCTCGGCAAAGACTTGGTAACAAAGTCGCCCTACAAGGGAATATGGATCCAGCAGTTTTATTTGCCAATCCTGAAAATATTCTTAATGAAGTGAGGAACATCCTTCAATCTTATGGTTCTGGATCGGGTCATGTCTTTAATCTGGGACATGGCATTTCACAATTTACTTCCCCGGAAAATGTAAAAATATTTATAGATGCAGTACACGAGTTAAGTCCTAGTTTTCATAAAAAAATATAGTTTAAATTTATTTTTTACGCGATACTACAGACTGAAATGGACTTTCGTCACTATGATTAAAATTATCTTTCCGTTTCTGGTTAAAGACTGTAGCCACATAAACTAGCTTATCAAATTCATTAGGCTTGGGTGAATATTTTGGCGAAGGCTGCTGATAATACTTGCCTGCTACTTTATTATGTCGTTGAAAATCTTGTTCAGATATGTTCTGGGAATTTTTTTTATACATTTTTTTATTATTTATATTAAATGACTATTGAGTTATTAATGGTATAACTAACCTGGGCAATTTTTTACTCGGAATAGTAAACTGAAATTTCTAATTTGTAAAAATATAAATAATAATTTAGCATTTATCTATATTTTTTATTTCTTTAAATTGGCAATTGATCTAAAAATTAGATTAATATAGTATTATCTGTAGGAATGTCTATGACATGGAGGAGATTCTATTTATAAAAAATTAAGTAAATAAAAATTCAGCCAATGGAATATATTTAACTGTTTTATTATTAGTTAAATCTATAAAATTATCCAATCAATTGAGGTTATTATGCCAGCATTAAGTAATATAAACGTTCAAAAATTTTGTGATGCTAACCAAGCTTTATTGAGAGATCAAAGGTTAGTCGAACCGAATCACTTTATAAATCTGATCAGATTAAATCCGGAAGAGCAAAAAAATCTTGTTAACCAACTTATCGAAAATGAAAAATCTAATGTAGAAGCTAGTGAAGAAAATTATCAAAAAGGAAAACATAAAGCAAAGCATATTAATATGCTTTTGATCTCAGCTTTAGCGTTGTTAGTTGCAGGATTTACTTTAGCTCCACTTTTTGTTGCATCTCCAATAGTTATACCTATTCTTCCGGTTTTGTTATTTGGGGTTGCAATCATAGCAATCACCAAGTTTTTTTTAAATATAAAAAATAATCGTCTTGAAGTCAATGCGATACAGGCCGACAAAGTCTTAAATCAATTAAAGGAATGCAAAGAAGTTGATGGAAATGTGGAAGAGGAAGTTATAAGGGCTTTTAATAATGCAATACGAAATATAAACAGCCAAACAGAGGTAGTAGGGGAAAAAATCAAAGCACTAGAAGAAAGTAGTTCTCAAAAATTTTCTCAACTTTTGGATATGTTCGGCAAGTTTCGACCAAGTAGTCCTACTCCTATTGACGCATCTGCGAATGAAGTACATATTTTAGAAAGAGTCCCAAGTCCAACGCATAACTAAAAATAAAGACCATTTTTGTGAATACAAGGATGGTCTTTGAACAAAAATTTTAAGTTTTAAAGGAGTTTCTTAAATGATATTGATTTTTTTCCAAGTAAAGATAAAACACTGTAACCTGCAACACCAGATAAAATTGAGCCGATAAAAACACCTAAACGAACTAAAGCTGTTAATTCATTCTCTCCGAAAGCTAAGCCGGCAATAAATAAACTCATCGTGAAGCCTATGCCGCAAATCAGAGCGGTTCCGTAAATATGCCACCAGTTTACTTGGTAGGGTAATTTTGCCAGCTTAGTTTTTACTGCTAGCCAACTTGCCCCGAAAATCCCTAATTGTTTACCAAAAAATAATCCGACAATAATCCCTAGCGGTAGAGGGTGAAGCAAAGTAGCTAAGCTTATATTCGAAAACGATAGACCTGCATTGGCAAACGCAAAGAGCGGCAAAATTCCATAGGCAATCCAGGGATGTAACTGATGTATTAAATGATGCAGCAAAGAATTAAAGTTATGATTGCTACTGCTTAATGGAATAGTAAATCCAAGTAATACACCTGCAATTGTTGCATGGATTCCTGAATAGAGTATTAGCAACCATAACGTTAAACCTAAAAAGAAGTAAGGAAGAAATCGTTGAATTTTAAAGTAGTTTAAGCTAATTAAGCCGAAAAAAGTCAGGAGCGCTAAAAATAAATAAAGCCAGCCTATTTGTTGAGTATAAAAGGTAGCAATAACGATAATTGCACCTAGATCGTCAATGATAGCTAATGCCATTAAGAAAATTTTTAAAGCAACGGGAATATGTTTACCAAGTAATGAAAGTACCCCCAAAGAAAAGGCAATATCTGTTGCCATAGGAATAGCCCAACCAGATATAAGTTGTGGATATCCATGATTGATGGCTAAATATAATAACGCAGGTACTATCATTCCTCCTATTGCAGCTAGGGTGGGTAGTAAGGCTTTAGTGAGTGTATTGAGTTCACCCTGAACCAATTCTCGTTTAATTTCTAGACTGACTAAGAAAAAGAAAATAGTCATCAGTCCGTCATTAATAAAATGTAAAAAGGAGAAATGGATGTCTGGCCCTATGCTTACATTGAAATTTAAGAATGTTTGATAATAATTTTGCCAGCTAGAATTAGCGAGAATTAAAGCTAATAGCGTGGCAATTCCTAATGAAATACCACCTGAAGCCTCTAGCTGAATAAATTTATGTAGAAACTTGATCCGCATTTAATGAGGTTCCTTAGCTTTTACTTGGCCATTTACACTGACCAGAAAGTTTATTAATGCTAGCTAAACGACTCTCATGTGTTATTAATTCCTCGTTAGTAGCATAAATGACAGGTAATACTATCTCTCCGGTTATTTTTTTATGTTGGATAGTTTGGGTAGCAGCTAACCTTTTTTCTTCGGTAAATAAATGAGTTTGGCCTCCTGTCATGGCGAGGTAAACCCGGGCTAGCAACTCAGCATCTAATAAAGCACCATGTTTTTCGCGCTTAGAATTATCAATTGCATAGCGTTTACAAAGTGCATCTAAGCTATTGCGTTGTCCTGGATGTAATTGCCGAGCCAATGGAAGGGTATCTAAAACTTGGCAATAATCAGTAATTTTTTTATACTTTTTTTTGGTTAGTTTAAATTCATTATTTAAAAAACCTAGATCAAAGGGAGCATTATGGATAATGAGCTGCGAGTCTTGAATAAATGCCAATAATTCTTCTGCAATTGTTTTAAATAAGGGTTTATCCTTAAGGAATTCAGTGCTCAAGCCATGAACAGCAAATGCGCCGGTCTCACTATCTCGGCCTGGATTAAGGAAACAATGAAAAAACCGTTTAGTGAGGCGACGATCGATCAGCTCCAAGCAACCAATTTCGATAATCCGATGTCCGTCATTAATATCTCTGCCGGTGGTTTCAGTATCTAAAATGATTTGACGCATAATTACAAGAACTAAATGGATATTATGCTAATGTTACGTGTTGCTAAAGAAAATGGCCAGTTTTAATAAAACTTTAATAATTAAAGTTAATACTATATGTAAATTAAAACGAATTTAGCACTAAAAATAATATTTGAGAGAATTTATGTCAAAAGATGTCCTTTTAGCTTCTCTGATTGAAGATACATCCAATGATTTTGTTCTTACCTATGAAGATGTAAATTCATGGAATAGCAATGAAATTAAAACGGTAAATTTAACTCCGCCAGAACTAGAAGCACAATATAAGCTCGAATTAATGCAAAATTTAGAACTTGCGATACCCAACCATATAGATTCCATTTTTGCTGGAAAACAAAGTTTCTTTTTAAAATATGAACTAAATGAAAGTACGAATGAGACGAAGAGACAAATTCTTGAGGAACATGCTTATTGTAAAAAATAAGGATTAGGTAAGATAGAAAACTTACATATCTTACCTAATATCACAATCGGCACGATTTCATTATTTAGACAAATGAAACTCACAAGCTAATCGACTTTGGCTACAGTCATATTGATTTCCGCCATAAGCAGCTTGCCAATTTTTAGAGTTAGTGATGTTCGCTTTATCACCTGGTTCAGTACTTGAGCCCGGTTTTAATGTAGGTAATCTCAAATCGAGAAAATTCCCATTATCTAATTTGTATGCACAGCGAAGTAGTCGTCCTTCCTGAAAAGGATGTTTAATATCTGATGGTTTATAGAGTGCCATATCAAAAGCCTTCACTTTTCCTGGTCTATTTTGTACTACACCTGTCCAACCGCCGGGTGCGGTGTAGGTAGCACCGATTTGTTTGATAGCATCTTCAGCAGGACAAGTATCTGAAGTTGCAGGAGGTCGAGAAAAAGCAAAAGATGTTTGGCTAATTGAGGCAGCGAGTAATATTATTAAACTTATTTTTGAGACTTTCATTTTAGCTCCAATGCTAAATAGACTAAAAAATGATTATAATTTTTAAAGGTATAGTTTGTCTATAGATTTATATTAAACCTAGATATAATGTATTAAAACCTGATCGAGAATTTCCTTAGCTGGATTTAAATTAATTTGTAAATGAATTTAATTGGTTTTGTAATTTAATATGTGTAGCGGTAAAATCAGCTAAACGTTGACGTTCTTGAGCAATAATTTCTGGCGGTGCTTTTTTCACAAAAGCTATGTTAGCCAATTTGGATTCGGCGCGTTCAATTTCTTTCTGTATTTTTATAATTTCTTTTTTCAAACGCTGTATTTCAAGATCGCTATCGATTAGTCCTTGCATAGGGATAAGTAGCTCTAAGTTCCCAACAATGCCCATCGCGTGATTTACATTTTTTTCTTTTTCAGCTATCCAATTTATTTCGTTAATTTTAGCCAGATTCATTATTTCGTTTAAAAAAATACGACTATTCTCGCGATCTTTTTCATCTCCTTTATAAAGTAGCAAGGGAATTTTTTTACCGGGAGCTATATTCATCTCGCTACGCAGTGTACGAATCGTATGCACGATAGTTTTTAGCCAAGTTAAATCTTGTTCGGCAGCAGCATCTTTTTTAGTATTATCAAATTGAGGGTAGTTCTGGATCATTAAACTAGATCCTGTTTTCCCAGCCAAAGGGGCGATGCTTTGCCAAATTTCTTCGGTAACAAAGGGCATTAAAGGATGTAGCAAGCGCAAACAAGTTTCTAAAGCAAAAATTAAACAGGTCAAGGTTTCTTGTGATGCCGGCGAGCTTGCATGGGTTAAAATAGGTTTAGCGAGTTCTACATACCAATCACAATACTCATTCCAAATAAACTCATAAATGGTTTGCGCCATCAAATCAAATCGATAATCTTGAAAATGCGTATGCATGTCAGTAATTGTGTTTTGCAATAAAGAATAAAAACCACGATTAATAGATAGGCTTAAGTTTGGTAATGAAGTTAAGCATTTCCGTTCTGTCGTGTGCATTAAAACAAAACGTGATGCATTCCAAAGTTTATTGCAAAAATTTCGATAACCTTCGGTTCGATTTAAATCAAAATGTATATCACGCGTTGGTGAAGCTAAGGCACAATAAGTGAAGCGTAAGGCGTCGGTGCCTAATGCAGGGATCCCTTGTGGGAATTGCTGCTTAGTAGCTTGTTCAATTTTTTTGGCCATTTGTGGCTGTAATAAACCTTGAGTACGTTTTGCCACTAAATCATCTAAGCTCACACCTAATATTACATCGAGAGGATCTAAAACGTTGCCTTTCGATTTTGACATTTTTTGACCTTCATGATCACGTATCAATCCGTGTACATATACTTCTTTAAAGGGAACTTTACCCATAAAATGGAGTCCCAGCATTAACATGCGCGCTACCCAAAAAAAGATAATGTCAAATCCGGTTACTAAAACATTAGTAGGATAAAAAATTTCTAATTCTTTAGTAGATTGTGGCCAGCCTAAAGTGACAAAAGGCCAGAGCGCTGATGAAAACCAAGTATCCAGCACATCCTCATCTTGTTTAAGTATTACTTTAGGATCTAGGCGATATTGCTGGCGAATACTTTTTTCATCTTTACCAACATAATACTGACCTGCTTCATCATACCAGGCAGGAATTCGGTGTCCCCACCAAAGCTGACGACTAATACACCAATCTTCAATATTCTCTAGCCATTGCAAACAAACCTTACGCCAAGTTTCCGGAATAAAATCAAGCTGTCCTTGATGAATGGCTAGGATTGCAGGTTTTGCTAAGGATTGCATCGACATAAACCATTGATCAGTAAGATAAGGTTCGATCACAGCGCCTGAGCGATCCCCACGCGGAATTTTTACCAGATAAGTTTCTACTTTTTCTAATAAATTAAGTTGTTCTAACTCTTTGATAGCTTTTTTTCTTGCTGCAAAGCGTTCTAAGCCGCGAAAGTTTTCTGGCACCTGCTCATTAAGGTGTGCATTAGGTGTAAAAATATTAATGCTAGGTAAATGATGTCTTTGTGCCGTTGCATAGTCATTAAAATCATGCGCGGGTGTGATCTTTACGCAACCACTGCCGAATGTGGGCTCTACTGATGTGTCGGCAATTACTGGAATAACACGGTCTGTTAATGGAAGTTTTATCTGTTTTCCAATATAAGATTGATAGCGTGGATCATCAGGATGTACGGCAACAGCGACATCGCCAAATAAAGTTTCGGGTCGGGTGGTGACAACTAATAAAATATCATCAGTATTAAGTAATGGATAACGAATAGTCCATAAGTGGCCTTGTTCTTCTTGGTTGATAACTTCTAGATCAGAAACCGCTGTCAAAAGTTCCGGATCCCAATTAACTAAACGTTTACCGCGATAAATTAAATTTTGCTCATATAAATCAATAAATACTTTTTCTACTGCCGCTGAGAAGTCTGCATCGCGTGTAAATCGCTCTCGTGTCCAGTCTATGGAGGCGCCCATATACCGTAATTGTTCTGTTATCATGCCGCCGGATTTCTTTTTCCACTCCCATATGGCTTCTACAAATATTTCGCGTCCCATGTCATGCCGGGATTTTCCTTGAGCTAACAATTGACGTTCTACTACCATTTGCGTAGCTATGCCCGCATGATCCGTGCCGCCTTGCCATAAAACGTTTTTGCCACACATACGCTGATAGCGAATTAAAGCATCCATCAGAGTTACTTGAAAACCATGGCCCATATGCAAACTTCCCGTGACATTGGGTGGTGGAAGTACGATGCAGTAGGGTTCACCTTGACCGCTGGGTTGAAAATAGGAATTTGTCTCCCATTGTTTTCGCCAATGAGCTTCTATCTTTTTAGAATCATAATTTTTATTTATCATGTTGCGCTTATATTATGCGTGGTTAACTGACAGTTCTGTGTTTTGTAAAATTTATATTTCTGACGGGATTGATTTTTATTTCCCTTCTCCGCTGATACCACTTCAATAATACGCGAGAATTCAGGAAAGTAGCTTGGAACTTCATGGCTGAGATTAAATAAAATCTCGGCGTCTAGTTCACTGGGTTTATCAATGGCAATATTAACAGGTAACATCGGGTCGAAGGCTGAATTAATTCCTAAGTAGCAATGAGGAATAAAACTAATATCTCGAAAGGTCCACAGCAATTCATCTAAACGTTGCCCTTCCTCATGTGAATTAACCTTTATATAAATTCTTTTTTGCAGAAGATAGGCCTTATCGACTAAGCGGCAGGTAAAACGATAAACATCTTCATGCTCGAGTGTATTTAATAAATAAAAGTCAACAGTTGGGTTTGGCATATGATTTTATAACGTAATACTAAGAAGAATAATTTTCGGATTGATTATTTTCTGTCAGAGTTTGTTTAGCGTGTATAGGCTTAGTGTTGGGTTTTTCTGTTGCAGCTAGCATTCCCGGATCGCGCGCTTTTTCGGCAAGTTCATTAAAAGGATGTATTTTTGCATATTGGATTATCTGATAAGCATAAGGTAATCCCTTCTGAAGATTTTTGGTTTTATACAATGAAAGTGCACAGGATTGAATATCTATACTCGGATTATTAGCCGCGATAGATTGGCATTGTAAGCGCAATTTTTCTAAAATTTGTGTAGCAACAACTAGATTTTTACAGGGTCTAAATAAATCGGAGGCATGAGCACCAATTCCTGGGAGCCATCGACTAGAAATTTGCATCAAGCCAATTTCTAGGTTTTTCCCTGATGCGAGTTGAGTACGTGTAAACTGTACAGCGGCAGGTAACGTTTTAAAAGTCTTAGCATCGTCTTCAACAGTAACGACGAGGGGATTATTTTGGGTTCCGGTTTGTATCATGGCATAGGGAATAGAGTTATCAGTATACAGACTGCATGCTAAAACTAGTGTTACTAAATCCATGATGCGATCCTAAGCAATATAAATAAGTTATTTTCTTAACAAGAAATATACCCAGGCTTGCCTTCGCTTGGCAAGAGATTTACGACAATAAAGAGCTAACCAATAAGCTCAAAGACGCTCAAATGAGCTATTTTTTTGAGTAAGGCTTACCACTAACCGGGGGGCCAATGTAGTGCGCGACCACCTAGTAGGTGTAAGTGTAAATGGAAAACCTCTTGACCGCCATCCTTATTACAATTGAAAACAGCTCGATATCCAGATTGTGCAATATTCGCTTTTTTAGCTAAATGACGTGCGACTTGCAAGATATTTCCCGCCAGCATCGTATCATCTTTTGTCAGGTCATTTAACGTGGGGATATGTTTTTTGGGGACAATTAATTGATGAATAGGAGCACGTGGATGCCTATCATTAAAGGCAATGATAGCTTCGTCTTGATAAACAATATCAGCAGGAAGCTCTTTTTTAATGATTTTGCAGAAAATACAATTCATGATGCCTCGTACTGGGCTAGCCTAAGTTGAATAGTTGATTTATTATTATGCTTTAAAAGTAGAATTTTAGGAAATATAAAATTATGAATGCGCTTGTAAAATTAGGCCCAGGTAAAAAAGTCCCTGATGAAATAAATGTGGTGATAGAAATTCCTAGTCATAGCGATCCGATTAAATACGAGGTTGATAAAGAAACAGGTGCGCTACGTGTGGACCGTTTTTTAGGGACAGCGATGTACTATCCTTGTAATTACGGTTATGTCCCTTCTACTTTATCAGAAGATGGCGACCCAGTTGATGTATTGGTGATAGCGCCATTTCCATTGTTAATAGGCTGTGTGATTTGTTGTCGACCGATTGGTATGTTAAAAATGGAAGATGAATCAGGTATCGATGCTAAAATTTTAGCTGTGCCTATCGATAAATTATCCTCGTTGTATCACCAAATAAAAACTTGGCAAGACTTACCGGAGCAACTTACACAAAGTATTCAACATTTCTTTGAACATTATAAGGACTTAGAAGCTGGAAAATGGGTCAAAGTGACTGGCTGGGTAGGACCTGAGCAAGCAAGAGTTGAGATTAAGGCGAGTATGGATCGATATAAACCATAATCTAATGATAATTTTTTAAAAAATAAAATCGAAATTTTCAACTTATGAGTTCGGGACTAATTAATTTTTACAGAAAAATATCTCTTGAAAATACTTGCGCTAAAATGAGACACTTTAATTTGTAGATTGACAGATTAAAGTGCGCGCTCATGGATTTGACATTGAATGAAATAGGATATTGGTTAGCACTCTATACCATTCCGCGTTGTGGTCTAAGCACGGTTTCGATGCTTTTAAAAAAGTTTGCTAACCCCAAACAAATTTTATTAGCCTCCTACAAAGAATTGCTTGGTGCTGGCATTACTCCAACACTCGCTAGTAACTTACAAAAACCGGATTGGAAAAGTGTAGAGTTTAGCTTACGTTGGGTAGAACAACCCCAAAGACATATTTTACATTGGGGGGATTTACGTTATCCGGCGTTATTGCGTGAAATTTCTTCTCCGCCGTTGATTTTATTTATGATGGGTGAGCTGTCTATTTTACAACAGCAAACTCTGGCTATAGTCGGTGCCCGCAATCCTACACATGCAGGTTTAGAGATTGCCTTTCAATTCGCAAACGAACTAAGCGATCAGGGATTTGTTATTATCAGTGGTTTGGCGAGAGGTATTGATGGTGCAGTACATCAAGGCGCTTTAAAAAGCAAAGGCCCAACTATGGCTGTATTAGGTAGTGGATTAGTACATATTTACCCAGCTTGTCATCAAACCTTAGCGATGAACATAGTGGAAAATGGAGGAACGCTGATTTCTGAATTTTTTCCATACTCATCTCCCAAGGCAGAATATTTTCCTAGAAGAAATCGGATAATTAGTGGCTTGAGTCTAGGGGTTATCGTGGTAGAAGCCACGTTACGGAGTGGCTCATTAATCACTGCACGTTATGCGTTGGAGCAAGGTCGAGAGGTGTTTGCTGTTCCAGGTTCTATTCGCAATCCCTTAAGCCAAGGCTGTCATGCCTTATTAAAAGATGGGGCTACTTTGGCTGAGAGCTGTGTGGACATTACACAAGCACTTTCATTTTCACCGAAACTGGCTCATAGTTGGACTAATGAAGCAGCATCGAAGTCCTATAAAGCGGGGGATTTTGTTAGCAAAAAGGAGTCTAAAGGGATACTTTATGCTAATCAGAATGCTGATCTAGAGGGCGTTCTCAATCATAAGGTCCCGCAAATCCAAACGACTCAACTAAAAAAGGATCTATGTGGACTTGATTCGCAGGATACAAAGCTTGTAGAGTGCCTTGGATTTGAAACGACAAGTATCGATATTTTGATGGCGAGAACTGGCTTAACTATCGATAAATTGCTTGCTCGTTTGTCGACATTGCAATTACAAGGGTATATAGACGTGGTTCCTGGTGGCTACGTGAGGAAATAAAATGGCAAAAAATCTATTGATTGTAGAATCGCCCGCTAAGGCTAAAACAATCAAGAAATATTTAGGTAAAGACTTTGAAGTTTTGGCTTCCTATGGCCATGTTCGCGACTTGATACCTAAAGAAGGCGCTGTGAATCCAGATCAGGGTTTTGCTATGCAATATGCCCTGATTGAAAAGAATGCCAAACATATGGATATGATCATTAAGGCTTTTAAGAATGCCGATGCATTATATCTTGCGACGGATCCGGATCGTGAAGGAGAAGCCATCGCTTGGCATATTTACGAAATTCTAAAGCAAAAAAAATTGCTAAAAAATAAGCCGACTTATCGCGTAGTATTTCACGAAATTACAAAATCAGCAGTTAATGCAGCGGTGGCAAATCCACGTCATATTGCTATGGATTTGGTAAATGCACAACAAGCACGTCGTGCATTGGATTATTTAGTTGGTTTTACACTATCGCCTTTATTATGGAAAAAAGTTCGTCGCGGTTTGTCTGCAGGACGTGTACAAAGTCCTGCCTTAAGACTAATCGTCGAACGTGAAGAAGAAATCGAAGCTTTTAAATCTCAAGAATATTGGACAATCACGGCTAATAATAAGTCGGATGAAAAACTTTTTGTGGCGCGTTTAATTCAGTATCAGCAAGAAAAGCTTAATCAATTTAGTATCACTACCGAAGAGCAAGCCACTGCAATCAAAGAAAATTTGCGACAGCTGGCACAGGGGTATTTACAGGTTATTAATGTTGAGAAAAAGCAACGTAAACGCAATCCTGCAGCGCCTTTTACCACATCGACTTTGCAGCAAGAAGCCGGCCGTAAATTAGGATATACGGCGCAGCGAACCATGCGTCTCGCACAACAACTTTACGAAGGAGTTGATGTCGGTGAAGGTTTAGTCGGATTGATTACTTATATGCGAACGGATTCTGTTCATTTATCCAACGAGGCTATAATAGCGATACGTGATCTCATTGTGCAACGCTATGGCGATAAGGATTTACCCGAAGCTCCCCGGCATTTTCGAACTAAAAGTCGTAATGCACAAGAAGCGCACGAGGCCATTCGACCTACGCATGTAGAATTTTCACCTGAGCAACTTAAAAAACATTTAACCCCTGACCAATTTAAGTTATATGAGCTTATTTGGAAACGTGCAGTAGCCTCGCAGATGATGCACGCGACTATTGATACCGTGGCAGTTGATTTAAGTGCAAAAGCAGCCAAAGATCATTGTTTTCGAGCCAATGGCTCGACTATTGTACATGCAGGTTTTATGGCAGTTTATTTGGAAAGCTATGATGATAGCAAGTCTAAATCAGATGATGAGAGTGCAAAATCTGAAGAAGAGAGTATGTTGCCACCCCTAAAAGTAGGCGATCAAGTTAATCTTATCGACATTAGTGCCGATCAACATTTTACTGAACCCCCGCCACGTTATAGTGAAGCAAGTTTGGTTAAGGCATTAGAAGAACGAGATATTGGTCGCCCTTCAACCTACGTGCCTATTATTTCAACCTTACAGCAAAGAGAATATGTCACGCTCGATCAAAAAAGATTTAAACCGACGGATGTCGGTAGGATAGTGAATAAATTTCTTACCCGTTATTTTATGCAATATGTTGATTATGCATTTACGGCGCGCTTAGAAGATGAACTTGATCAAATTTCTAGGGGAGAGAAAGAATGGATTCCTTTACTACAAGATTTTTGGACCCCATTTAAAACATTGATCGAGACCACTGAGGAAACTGTACAGCGAAAAGATGTGACTCAAGAAGCTTTAGATGAGGCTTGTCCTAAATGTGGTAAAACTTTATCGATACGCTTAGGTAAGCGCGGTAGATTTATTGGTTGTTCAGGATATCCGGAATGTGATTACACACGAAATATGGAAGGAGAGGTTACCACAGTAAGTGAGCCAGAGGTTGTACAGGGTCGTTTATGTCCCGATTGTGGACATGCTTTACATATAAAGATTGGTCGTTATGGGAAGTTTATAGGTTGTAGTCACTATCCTAAATGCAAGCATATAGAACCTTTAGAAAAACCAGCCGATACAGGAATAGAATGTCCCGAATGTCATAAGGGTACATTACTGAAGCGTAAATCAAGGTATGGAAAAATTTTCTATTCTTGCTCCACTTATCCTACTTGTACTTATGCAGTTTGGAATGAACCTATCGAACAAGCCTGCCCGCGTTGTGCTTGGCCAGTGATGACGATTAAAACAACCAAACGTCGGGGGACTGAAAAAGTTTGTCCTCGTAAGGAGTGTGGGTATGCGGAGCCTATGCCAGAAGAAAAATAACTGCTATGATTCCTTTTTATGTAAAGGAATAATAAATGAAAAATTCTAATTCACTGTTTCGTATCCGTTCTGATATAACACTGAACGATTTTATTGCACAAGTAGATAATGAGCTTCAAAATAAAAATCTGGATATCATCAATGGTCCAGAGTTAAAAACTCAACATCAACTATCGCAAGCGCAGCAAATAATAAGTGATCAAGAAAATAAGTTGGGAAAATATGCTCTTCTAGGCGGAACAACAGCAGGGTTAATATATTTTTCCCCAGGAGATA
The DNA here is from genome assembly GCF_964031245.1 of Rickettsiella endosymbiont of Miltochrista miniata. Lineage (NCBI taxonomy): Bacteria > Pseudomonadati > Pseudomonadota > Gammaproteobacteria > Legionellales > Coxiellaceae > Rickettsiella > Rickettsiella endosymbiont of Miltochrista miniata. The sequence continues at coordinate 1,343,102 of NZ_OZ035017.1, read as the reverse complement.
AAAACGACGTGCAGGCATTAAAAAAATTAGAGATGGATGAAATTCGTGAATACTACTTGCAGCATGCTCAAATTATACTTGAGGATAAAAAATGTACCGGTGACGGATTGTGTTCTGTAGCGTTTGAGCTGGCAAAACAAAACTTAAGAAACTATTCTGGAAATAATATTACTGTCGAGATATGTTCATTAAGAAATTGGAGTCACACTTTAATGCGTTTTACGCAAAGGAAAAAAGATGGTGAAATAGAAACTCTTTTCTATGATCCATGGTATCAACGTTGTTACTCGGAAGAATCGGGCACTCCAAAAATATTTTCTGATGATAGCTTAAGTAGCGAAATCGAAAAACTGATTGAACAAACTTATATGCTTCAACCAACAGAAGTACTTATGCATCTCAATTCTGATCAACAGTTTACAAAGGTTACCAATACTCGAAGAGATTTTTCATACTTTATTGCTTGCAGTACAGATGAATTTAGTAACCCTACAAAAGAAATCGAAGTTCCCGAAATAACTAAAGCGTTCCGTTGCATGATAAGTTAGTTTTTATTAGATATTATTAATTTAATTAAATAGTTTAATAATTTTTTGGCAGCGAATTCTATCGATGCTTGTTATTTAGAGCTTTGCTTTGACCTCACAAAGTAATTCGCCCTTGGCTAGTTTGGTAATAATTTCCTGGCCTGATTTTACTTCCTTGCTATCGCGCAGAATTTTTTTACTCGTTGCATCACTTACAATCGCATAACCGCGTGCTAAGCTGGCTAAAGGACTGATGGCTTGCAGTGTGCGAGATAAACCTAAGAGCTTTTGCTGACGTATTTGTAATTGGTTTTTTACACTTAAATTGAGGCGTTGCGTTAATTCATCACAATGCTGAAATCCATCTTGTAATCGCTGTTGAGGATGGCGTAAACGTTTAGCTAGATTTTCTAGGTTTTGCTGATAGCTTCTTAATATATATTGGATAGTTTTAATTAGGCGCTGATAGGTTTTATCTAATTGTTGTTGGTATTCATATCCATCGGGACTCGCTAATTGTGCGGCCATAGTAGGTGTTGCCGCACGCATATCAGCAACAAAATCGGCAATAGTAAAATCTGTTTCATGTCCAATAGCACTTATAAGCGGTAATTCACTTTTAAAAATTGCTCTCGCTACGTCTTCTTCATTAAAAGGCCATAAATCTTCCAACGATCCGCCACCTCGAGCCAAAATTAAAACGTCACATTCGTTACGTTGATTTGCGGTGTTTATTTGTCGAACAATTTGTGTTGAAGCATTTTTTCCTTGAACTAAAGAGGGGTATACAATGATGTTAATAGCCGGAAAACGATGCTTAAGAACAATGCAGATATCGCGCAGCGCAGCACCGGTATCTGAACTAATGACGCCTATTGTATTAGGAAACTTAGGTAAGGGTTTTTTATGTTGTGGATCAAATAAACCTTCTGCTGCAAGTTGATTTTTTAATTTTTCAAACGCTTTACGTAAAGCTCCTTCGCCCGCGGATTCAAATTGATCGATGATTAATTGAAACTCTCCACGCGTTGGATACAAGGAAATTTTGGCCCGAGCTAAAATCTGCATACCATTTTTTGGTTGACTGTCTTTGTAACGTTGCCGACCATTGAAAAGCGCACAGCGTACTTGAGCATTTTCATCTTTCAAAGAAAAATACCAATGGCCAGAACTAGGACTTGCAAAATTAGAAATTTCACCTTCTACCCAAATAGGTAAAAATGCATCTTCTAATAGATCTTGAACCATTTGATTGAGTTCAGAAATGCTATAAATTGTTTCTTCATTCATATATCATCAATCCAATGTCGAATAGACAAGTTTAACTTATGATTTGTCTTCTGACATCAATCACATTAGGCACTTGCTTGATGCGATCCAAGACTTTGCCAAGTGAGAGTAAGCTGGGTATTTCAACAGTTAGTTTAATATGTGCCTTGGGATCAGGTTTATCACTGGCTAAAGTTAATGCGACTAAATTTAATTTTTCATTAGCGATGAGCGTAGATACATCACGCAGTAAACCAGGTCGATTGTATGCTTCGACGCAGATATCGACTGGATACACTTGACTAACGGCTACTCCCCAATCAGCATCTACTAAGCGATTTTGTTTTTCTGGTTCGAGATTGAGTAAATGCATGCAATCATCACGATGCAAAACTATGCCACGACTTTGAGTAATGAATCCTCGGATGGGATCACCTGGAACAGGTTTGCAACAGCCTGCAGTTTGGGTTAACAAGTCAGTAACGCCGGCTATGCTAATCCCTTCTGGTAAGCTACTACGAGGTTTACCTAATAAAATTTCAGGTTGGACCAAGCTTGAGGCTAATTGTTTTTCTTGCGATTGTATCGCATTTAAAAGTTGAGCAAGCCGTAAATCACCACTGCCTAATGCGGCAATCATTTCTTTTTTGGTTTTAAAATGAAGTTTGTGCGCTAACTTCTCAGGATCGAGCGTCGTTAATCCTAAGCGTTGAATCTCTTTATTAAACAAATCTTCGCCATGGAGTAAATGTTTTTCATAATCTTGAGTTTTAAACCAATGATGGGCTTTTGCTTTAGCACGAGCGGTGTATAAATATCCTAAATTTGGATTTAACCAATCTAAGCTCGGATTTCCTTGTTTTGCAGTAAGGATTTCGATTTGTTCACCAATTTTTAATTGATAAGTTAATGGAACAATAGCGCCATTAATTTTTGCTCCTCGGCAACGATGTCCGACTTCACTATGAATATGATAAGCAAAGTCCAAAGGTGTTGAACCTTTCGGCAGATCAAGGATATCTCCATTAGGTGTAAATACATACACGCGATCATCTAAAACAGTCGTGAGCCCCGGTACCGTAGCTTTGCCACGTTTTACTAATTCCTTTTGCCACTCTAATACTTGTCGAAGCCATGCGATTTTTGTTTGATAACTTTCTTTTTGTTGTTGAGCAGTTTCTTTGTATTGCCAATGCGCTGCTAAACCATGCTCAGATTCTTGGTGCATTTGATGAGTGCGAATTTGGATTTCAAGTATTTTTTGATCAGGACCTAAAACAGCTGTGTGAATAGAACGATAACCATTGGATTTTGGTGTCGCGATATAATCATCGAACTGTCCTGATACAGGTGCCCATAAGCTATGAACAATACTTAAAACATTGTAGCAATCTTTAACAGTATTGACCAAAATGCGGATGGCATTTAGGTCATATAGTTCTTCAAATTTTAATTTTTTTTGTTGCATCTTTCTGTAAATACTATGAATATGTTTTACGCGTCCATATATTTCAAAGTTATGTAGCTGAGCATGATCTAAAATTTTTCGTAGTTGAGTTAAAATAATTTGTACATAGGATTCACGATCGATCAATCGTTCTTGAAGAAGTTGCGCGATCTGTGCGTATATTTTCGGTTCTAGATAATGTAAAGACAGATCTTCCAGTTCCCATTGCAGTTGACCTACACCAAGACGATTAGCTAAAGGAGCGTAAATATCCAGAGTTTCACGTGCGTAGACTTGACTCGCTTTTCGATCCAACATATCTAGTGTACGCATAGTAGCAGTACGTTCGGCGAGTTTAATGAGGACAACTCGCATATCTTCCACCATGGCAAGTAGCATTTTTCGAATATTTTCTAATTGCGTTTGATGTAGATTAGCGGCAGTACTGGCAATACGAATGGCGTTCATTTGTTTAGCGCCTTCGATAATTTTAGCCACATTCGGCCCTAGATGTTCATAGACCGTTTCTAAGCAGAGTTCAGCATAATTTACGCAACTATAAATTAATGAAGCCGCAATAGTCTCTTTATCTAAATGTAGATCTAACAGAATCTCGGCCATAGTGAGGCCTTGTTGTAAGCAAGAGACATGTGTGGGCGTTGTTTTTGCTTCCCCTACAATTTGACTTAAAATGGAAGCTTGTCGAATCAATTTGAAATCTTCTTGACTACGTTGCATGGCAGCATGGTGTAGCCATGTTTCTAAATTAATACTGCCGTCATTATTTAAGTAGAGCGAATTTTTTATTTTAACCATTTTCAATTATCCTTATTTTTAGTTTGTAGCTCTAAAAAAATTAGAAAAATCAAATAACTTATTTGTATAAATTTTTTTTGGGCTAATGTTTATTTTATATATAACTTCTAGCCAAAAACTCACAAATTCGATTTTCTAATAAGCGATAACCTCCTTGATTATTTTTACCAGGAACAGGATCATTAATTAAAATAGAAAAAGCCAGAACTTGATTATTAGCAGTTCGAACATAACCAGCTAAGCTGCTTATTCCATGCATGCTTCCTGTTTTAGCATGTATTCTACCCAATGAAGGACCCCCCAGACGATGTTTTAAGGTACCATCTATCCCTGATCGTGGTAATGACTCAAAAAGTAAATCGCTATCGGGTAATTGTGTATAAGCGAAATTTAATAATTTAACGAAGGCATTGGGCGTGACTATATTGTTACGAGATAGACCAGAGCCATCGACCATCACCAGATGTTTGAAATCAATATCTGTTTTGTTGGCAAGAATAGCCTGAACAGCATTTCGACCGGTTTTCCAACTACCTTGCACTGAAAAGTACTTTTCCCCTAGTTTTTTTAATAAACTATCTGCAATAAGATTATCTGACTTTTTTAACATATTTTTTATTAAAAAAGCAAGTTCGGGGGAGCTGTTTTCGGCTAAAGTCTTGGCGAGAGGTGGGGTCTTTCCATAGACTAAATTTGAATAGCGGATAGAGTATCTTCTCAATAATCCAGCCACGATATCATAGGTTGCCAAATTCGGATTTTGTAAAGCGACTGCGAATGACAAAGGCCCCATCTTTGGGGAAAGATATCCTCTTAAGGTATAGTGATTTTTGCTGGCAGCATTAGGCTTTAAGTCTAGGGAATAACTTCCTTGTCTTAAACGCTTGGTAACTGCTTGGTTGTCGATAACTATACCCAAATTGCTATTACTTTTAGTGACGGTAGGATGTAATAAATGTTGATTGGCTTTAACGCTAAGACTAAAACAATTGCGATTGATTATAGTAGCGGTTACTGGGGCAGCATAGCAGAAAATCCTATCGTCTATAACACGTCCTGGAGGCCAGGTGCTACGATCAATGACTGTATCATCAATGACGATATTGCCTTGAATTTTATTTATATGTTGCTCATTTAATGTCTCCAACATGTCCTTGAGATCATCGAGTGTTAAATAAGGATCCCCGCTAAATTTTATATACAAATTTCCGGTTAAAACCCCATTACGAATCAGAGCGCCGGGGTTGGTTAAAAAGCGAGTTTTGAATTGAAAATGAGGCCCTAAATAATCTAAAGCGGCAATTCCGGTAAATAATTTTAAGGTGCTAGCAGGGACAAAGCCGCGATTGGCATTATATTGGTAGAGTACTCTTCCTGTTGATAGAGACTGTATGGAAACACCGGTGTTAAAGCCTTTAAAATGACTTAATATATTATTTAGGTTTTGCTGAATGGATGTAAGGGAGGCATCCTGGCCATTTTCATCATAATAGGCAAAACTTTTCATCGGACTCATTAATAAGAGCGTACTGGAAAATATTCCTATCAAAAACCAGAAATTCTTAAGAAATGCACGATTTAGTTTATTCATACAACCTATTTAGTAAATAAACAAATTGCTTCGCTATGATGAGTTTGCGGGAACATATCCATTATTCCAGCTTGTTCTAAGCTATAACCTTGTTTTACTAATTCTCCGGCATCTCTAGCAAGACTAGCAGGATTACAGGATACATACACGATACGCTCAACATTCCAGTCTGCAATTTGCGAAATGATCTCCAAAGCTCCAGAGCGGGGTGGATCCAATAGAATTTTATTGAAAGTTTGTTGAGCCCAAGTTTCTTTTAGTATAGAGGCTGTTAAATCAGCGGTATAAAATTGTGTATTGTTAATTGCATTGTGTCTAGCATTGGCTTTTGCCCGTTCCACGAGTTCAGCATATCCCTCAACGCCTACGACGAATTGGCATCGGGTGGCAAGGGGTAAGCTAAAATTACCTAATCCGCAGAATAAATCCAATATCCGATCGCTGAAATTAGGTGAGAGCAACTCCATAGCTTGATGGATCATCGCCTGGTTGATGTCCGCGTTAATCTGGACAAAATGTTTAGGTTCAAATAAGAGTTCTAAAGGCAGATAACCCTTATTTTCCAAACGATAACTTAGCAATTTAGGATCTTCTGGCCAAATACAGTGAGTACTACTTTCATTGCCAGGCTGCAGGTAAAGTTGTATATGATGCTGTTCGGCAAAGGTCTTGAGTTGTATTTGATCCGAGATCTCTAAAGGGACGAGATGTCGAAAAACCAAGCCTAGTATCTCATCACCGAGTGCCACTTCAATTTGTGGAATAGCTTGAAAGGCATTTAATTTATGAATAAGTTGCTGCAAAGGGACTAAAAGCTGACCAACTCTTGGGTCTAACGTTTTGCAAGTTTGCAATTGTGCGAGATAACGTCCATTTTTTTCACGGAAGCCAACCAACACAGCCTGCTTTTTGGCTACGTATTTAACGCCTAGACGCGCCCGCCGACGATAGCCCCAGCTTGGGCCGGTTAGTGGAGGTAATAATGATTTAGGCTTAATTGCAGTAAAATGGCTGAGTTGATCAACGAGGGTTTTTTCTTTGTGTTGCAGCTGAGCTTGGTTACTTAGATGCTGTAGGCTGCAGCCACCACAACTATCATAATGAAGACAACCCGGTTGGATTCTATCTGTTGAGGCTTTCAATATCTGAATAGATTTCGCTTCATCATACGAACGTCGCTTTTTTCTGTAAGCGATTTGAACGATTTCTCCAGGTAAAGCATTTTCGATAAAGGTAATTTTACCATTGATGTGGGCAATGCCCCGGCCTTCATGCGAAATGCCTGTAATAGTAATGGGGGTAGTAGTATCAGATAAAGTTTTTAAATTTTCCATGCTTCTATAAATTGTTTAAAATGGGGTTTATTTTCTTCTGCAATCATTTCACATACATAAGCACACTCTTTTTGATAAGTTTCAAAAGAGAAATTTCCTCGTATTAATTCAAAACGAAGATAAATTAAATAGGTATTTAACACATCTGTTTCACAATAATTTCGAATGGCTTCTAATTTACCATCCAAAAAATAATCCCAAACTTGGCTACCGTCCATACCCAATTTTCCGGGCAAACCTAGCATGACAGCAATTTCCGTCAAAGGAGCATTTGCACGGCCTTGATAAGCAGCTAAAACATCCATCAGGTCCGTATGACGATAATGATAGCGGCTCAAATAATTATTCCAGCGGAAACTGGCATCATCATTACCTACATTCCAATAACTAGGACTACTAATTCCATATAATAATGCCCGATAGTTTAAAACAGGCAGATCGAAGCCGCTACCATTCCAGGAAACCAAAATAGGTAAATATTTTTCCACACATTTGAAAAACGCTTCTATAAGGACAGGTTCCTCTGAATTAAGATTACCCAGGGATCCGATTTTAAATTGATTTTTAGTACGCAACGCGACAGAAATAGCGACGATACGCTGCAAATGATGAGCAAGCAAACCAGAATTACCGGTTTTTTCTTGGCGTTTAGCTAGCATGATTTCAGCGACTTCACGATCGCTTTTTTCACTATCTAAGTTGTAAAGAACTCGTCCATTCTTTACATCAGGAACAGTTTCAATATCAAAAACAAACGTATTCATAGGGCCATCTTAGTTAGAGATAAAAAACACCTTTAATATAAACTAATCTATGCTGACGACTGTCAGATGATATGATTATCCAGCAATAAATCTTATTGCCTATCTACTAAACGTCTTGGGCTATGACAGGCCAAAAATCATATTTTCTGACGTGTTCTTACCGACAGCAGTAGATTGAGTAGATTTCCTGAAAAGACCCCTACATGTTTTGTCGCTTTTTATAGTAGACTTCTTTCGAAACTTTTTAGATTGATCTGATTTTGGCATGGTTATTTTACAGGGCCAGCGAGGGTACGTCCTTTATTATGGGGCTGCAAAAATCAGAAACTGATAAAAGCATATTTTTAGACTTCTGGCTAGTCTGAATCCGGCTTTTATGGATGACCTTTAGACACTTACTTGAGATAAAAATAGAACATGAGAATTATTTTATTAGGGGCACCTGGGGCAGGAAAGGGTACCCAAGCAAAATTTTTAACGATTTACTACCGTATTCCTCAAGTTTCTACCGGAGATATGTTACGTGCTGCTGTGAGTCAAGGTACCCCTGTGGGTCTACAAGCCAAAGCTTTAATGGACTCGGGGCAACTAATTTCTGACCAAGTTATTATCGAGTTGGTCGAAGCTCGTATCCAACAAGCAGATTGTATCAATGGTTTTTTATTTGATGGGTTTCCACGCACTTTACCGCAGGCCGAAGCGATAAGGGCTAATGGAATTTGTATTGATTTTGTTATCGAGATTAAAGTAGAAGATGATGAGATCGTCAAACGCCTAAGTGGGCGGCGCATTCACCCGGCTTCCGGACGTATTTATCATACATTGTATAATCCACCAAAAATTCCGAACAAAGACGATGTAACGGGAGAAGATCTTATTCAACGTAAAGATGATACCGAAGCAACTGTACGTGAACGTTTGCGCATTTATCACCAACAGACCAAACCGTTACTTTGTTATTACAAAGAGTGGCAGCGTCGAGGTGATCCGGGTGCACCTTGTTATATTTCAATTAATGGTCATGCTGATGTTGAAGAGGTTCGCAAACATATTTTTTCAGCCTTAAAGGAAAACATGAATAAATAACTAATCTGAAGATAAAGGGGTTAAGTGTTTTAAAAATTGGTTTAAATCTTCTGGTAATTCAGCATTTAGCGTTATGGTTTTCTCTATCGAGTGTAAAGTAAATTCAAGTTGGCTAGCATGTAAGAAAAGTCGTTTACAACCTAATTGACGCATCTTTTTATTGATTTCTTTATCGCCATATTTTTCATCTCCAATGATAGGATGCTTGGCGAATTGGGCATGAACGCGAATTTGATGCGTACGCCCAGTGATAGGCATTGCTGCAACTAAGGTAGATTCAGCATAATAATGTTGTACGGAAAATATAGTTAAGGAATTTTTACCCTCTGTTTGGACACGTACAATGCGCTCTCCTGATTGCAATTGATTTTTATATAAAGGAACGTCCACTTTTAATAACGATTTAGGCCAATGTCCTGCTACTAAAGCAATATATGTCTTTTTAATCTCACCCGAGCGTAATAACTCATGTAGTTCTTTTAAAACACTACTTTTTTTAGCTACTAATAAGCAACCAGAAGTGTCGCGATCTAAGCGGTGGACTAATTCTAAGAATTTTAATTGTGGTCGCAGTAAACGTAAAGCCTCTATAATGCCTAAATGTATCCCGCTGCCGCCATGGACAGCAACACCGCTAGGTTTGTTGAGGGCTAAAAAATGTTTGTCTTCAAAAATAATTGCTTTTTCAAGAAGTGCAGCTAGTTTTTCATTCAAAATATTTTTTGTTGCAGGTGGGGCAAGTCGTAGTGGAGGGATTCGAATAATATCTCCATCTTGTAGACGATAATCTGGTTTTACTCTTTTTTTATTGACGCGTAATTCACCCTTTCGTATGATTCGATAAAGGCGACTTTTAGGCAGACCTTTTAACCGCGACATTAAAAAATTGTCGAGTCTCTGGCCTGAGTGGTCATTGGTTATAGTTAAGTGTTGAATAGTTTGCACAATATCGTTAATCTAGCACAAATCTAGCATCGCTTTCTAATTATTTGATAAAATCTTCAAGTTGCCGAAATTGACATCAGTATTTTATCTTTGTTATATATCATCCCTCTTTTTAGGTAATTGCTAGTTTAGTTGGCGACGAAATTAAATTTATAAATTCAGAGGCTATTATGACTCAATCTGCGGAAGTAACCACTAAAGATTTATCTTCTTCCACGGCAATTTTAACGATTAATGATCTATCTCCTATTAATTTGCCTGTTTGCAAAGCAACATTAGGACCTGATGTTATTGACGTGACTCAATTGGCAAAAGTTAATCGCTTTACCTTTGATCCGGGATTTCTATCTACTGCATCCTGTTCCTCTAAAATAACATTTATCGATGGTGATAAAGGCATCTTGCTTTATCGTGGTTATTCGATTGATCAGCTTGCAGAAAAATCAGACTTTATAGAAGTTGCTTATCTATTGCTTCATGGTGAGTTACCCGATCAAATTCAAAAGCAGGGTTTTAACGAAGAAATTAATCAACATACTATGGTGCATGAGCAGTTACGTCATTTTTTTCATGGATTTCGCAGAGATGCTCATCCCATGGCAATTATGCTGGGTGTTGTTGGGGCATTATCCGCTTTCTATCATGATTTGTTGGATATTCATAATAAAGAACATCGTAAATTAGCTGCATTAAGATTAATTGCTAAAATGCCAACACTCGCTGCTATGTCCTACAAATATGCGACAGGATTACCTTTTATGTATCCTCTCAATCATTTGAGTTATGCAGAGAATTTTATGCATATGATGTTTGGGGTTCCAACCGAAGAAAACCCGCCTAATCCGGTGTTAGCCCGAGCGTTAGATAAAATTTTTATTTTACATGCTGATCATGAACAAAATGCTTCTACTTCTACTGTGAGACTTGCAGGTTCAACGGGTGCTAACCCCTATGCTTGCATTTCTGCAGGGATAGCCGCTTTATGGGGCCCTGCTCATGGTGGCGCTAACGAAGCATGCTTAAATATGTTGCTTGAAATAGGAGATATTTCACGAATTAATCATTATATCGACAAAGCGAAAGATCCTAATGATCCTTTTCGATTAATGGGTTTTGGACATCGTGTATATAAAAATTATGATCCACGAGCATCAGTGATGAAAAAGACATGTCATGATGTGCTGGAAGAAACTGGGCAAAAAGAAGTACCTTTATTTAAACTTGCATTAGCTTTAGAGAAAATTGCTTTAGAAGACCCTTATTTTGTTGAAAGAAAATTATATCCTAATGTTGATTTTTACTCAGGTATTACTTTAAGTGCTTTAGGAATTCCTACCAATATGTTTACAGTTATTTTTGCGCTAGCTCGCACAGTAGGTTGGGTCTCACAATGGGAAGAGATGATGGCCGATCCTAAACTGCGTATTGCCAGACCTAGACAATTATATATAGGAAATACGCAAAGAAATTATATACCTATTGAAAAAAGATAATGAAATCCCCATAAATAATTGGCTGTCTATTAAATTAGAAATTTAGCAGTTAAAAAATACGATAAAAATACCGAATTTTTTAATGGCGATAAAATATTGCTGAATTATCTGTAATTTATCGATATAATAAAATTTCTATTTAGGTTTATACTTCTTAATTAAAGAAAATATTATTTAATATCACCTTAATTTTAAGAAGGTATACTCATAGTAATTGGATTTTTGTCAAGGCGCCGCGAGAATGAAGCAACCGGAGTGTATTCAAAATACATGAGGATTGCGAATTGAGCGGCAACATAGACAAAAATTCAAGTGCGAAGAGTATATATTGGTTGATTGATATTATATTAACTCTAAGGAACACATATGACGAATGCTAAAATACAAACAAAAACTAAACGAGGTAGACCACCTTTAAGTGCTGCAAAAAAAATGCAACGTAGTAAGGCTGCTTTAAATGCTCGTACAACGCAAAAGGCTTTACGTGCCAAGATTGCTATGCTGAAAGCCAATTTCAAAGAAAAACTGAAGATTGCTGAGCAAGAAGCTTATCAAAAAGCGCTCGAAAAAGTTGTCAAAATTGAACATAAAAAAATGGAAGCTAATTTCAAAGCTTTAGCCGTTGCAAAGGCTAAAGGAAATAGAAAAAGAATGAAAAGAATGTTAACGACAAAAGGTCGGGCAAGACCATCTCAGCTCAATATAGCTAAAACAGGTACTATTCGTAAGCGTGGTAGACCGAGAAAAATGAAGTAATTTTTAGATAGCTATTGAGAAAAATTAATCCAGTTTTTGGTTATAATGATAAAAATAGGTTAAAAATAAACGCTAAGTTTAATTGGAATCTTAATAGGAGAGCCCTTGAATTTAGACTAATAAAAAGAGATTTTTAAAGGGTATTTAGCGTTGAAGGATTATAAACAGAAATAGCTTATTTTTTTGAGAGGACTGTTCTGCATAGAAAAGGGCCTGAAGTGAATTTACCTACGAGGTTTTTTGCCTCCTAAGAAGAGCATCATTTTGTCCTTTAAAGGCTTACGAGCTAGAAATAGAAATGTAAGCCTTTTAACTAGCAAATCGAGCCAAAAGCGTTCAAATATTGTACGAATTATGCTATAGTGGTCTTCTTCTGCTAAATAAGCAGAGGGGGGGTTATATAGTGATATTAAAGAAAATAACAAGTTTATTACTGCTAGCCAGTGGTCTCTTCGTGATGACCGTTAATGCTAGTCCAGTAAGCCAGGACGCTAACGTGCAAGCTGAGCTACAGCAGTTCGGTGAGCGAGCTCCAGGCCTTAATCCTAAAGTATTACAGTTAGGTTTAGAAGCTTATAACAAAGCTAGACAGGAAGGTTTAGACAATCAACATATTTTAACGATTATTGATTATACTAAGCCATCAACAGCAAAAAGATTGTGGGTATTAGACCTTAACAACAACTCTGTGCTTTTTAATGATTACGTTGCCCACGGACAAAACAGTGGTGGCAACTATGCAACTTCCTTCTCAGATAGACCAGGAAGTTTAGAGTCAAGTTTAGGTGTGTTTTTAACTGAATCAACTTATCAGGGTAAACACGGCTATTCATTAAAGTTAAAAGGTTTAGAACAAGGATTTAACGATAGGGCGGAATCTCGTGCTATCGTAGTCCATAAGGCGGATTATGCAACAGCGCAATTTGCGCAGCAGCATGGTCGTCTAGGACGAAGTTGGGGTTGTTTTGCAGTCAGTCCAGCGGTTGCCGATTCATTAATCCATTCGATTAAAAACGGAACGCTAGTATTTGCTTACTATCCTGATCCATCATGGTTATCAAAATCGCAGTTTCTTTCATAATAAAGAATACTAACGGTTAACCGCAAGCAGCCTTAGGGCTGCTTTTTTTTTGCCTGTATTTTAGACCCTTGTATAATCTATGCGATAGACTTGATCTTGTAAATATTTAGGTTTTAATCAAAGTTTTCTTCAAAATTTCTTCATAAATTAAAGCTAATTGCTCAAGATCATCAATAGAGACGGATTCGTTAATTTGATGAATAGTACGGTTGCATGGGCCAAACTCAACAATTTCTGCTCCTAAAGGCGCAATAAAACGGGCATCAGAAGTACCACCTGAAGTTGAAACGGTAGGTGTAACGCCGGTAAGTTTTTTTATAACATTAAGACAAGCTAAGCGTAACTGACCTGAAGAACTTAAAAAAGGAAGCCCACCACGTTGCCAAGTAATTTGATATTTTAAATGATGTTTTTTTAAAATACCTTCTACGGTATCTTCTAATTTTTTTGCGGTAGTCGCTGGAGAATAACGAAAATTAAATTTCACCTCTATGTTATCTGGAATAACGTTACCCGCACCCGTACCACCATGGATATTGGAAAATTGTAAGCTAGTAGGTTGAAAATTAGGGTAAGCTATTCCTTCATCCCAGTTGGTATCCAATAGTTCAGCCAGACTTGGGTTAAAAAGATGAATAGGGTTTTCGGCTAATTGAGGGTAAGCAATATGGCCTTGTTTACCTTTGATGATCAAATCAGCTGATAAAGATCCACGTCGACCAACTTTTAAAGTATCACCCAATTTTTCTTCGCAGGTAGGTTCGCCAACTAAGCAATAATCTATTTTTTCGTTTCTATTTTTAAGTACTTCCGCTACTTTTGCTGTGCCATTGATGCTAGGACCTTCTTCATCACTAGTAATTAACCAGGCTATGGAACCATTATGATCAGGATATTCATTAATAAACTTTTCACACGCAATTAACATTGCAGCCAGGCTACCTTTCATATCAGCGCTACCACGACCATAGAGTTGACCATTGTGAATGGTAGGTACAAAAGGAGGGTTATCCCATTTGTCTAATGGGCCAGTGGGAACGACATCAGTATGCCCAACAAAAACAAATAAAGGTGATTCTTTTCCATGTCTAGCCCAAAAATTATTGACTTCTGCAAATGGTAAGTGTTCAATCGCAAAACCTAGGTGCTTTAAGTGCTGACATAAAACAGTTTGACAACCCTCATCTTCTGGAGTAACAGAGGGTCGAGCAACAAGTTGTTGAACTAATTCGATAAGCGATAACATAAGTTTTTTTGGCTATGTATACATTGTATACTCACAGCAATTGGATTTTTGGCAAGGCGCCGAGAAAATGAAGCAACCGGAGTGTATTAATATACATGAGGATTGCGAATTGAGCGGCAACACAGTCAAAAATTCAAGTGCGAAGAGTAGTAAGATATAATTCTACCTTAAAGAGCTACTTATAGGAAATAAAATGGAATTTTAAGGATAGGCTATAGAAATTTTAGGAATTAAAAATAACTGAAGTTAATACAATAAGTTTTCAACTGTTCCCATATGAAATATAACGCAATTAAATACTTTTTTTATAAAATTGGCTTAGCGTCGTCAGAGTGCCAACCCTACCAACGTCGTGTATACTTAACAACAAGTTTAGGTGATGGAAAGAATGCTTTATGACGAGCACTTTGGTATTTATTTATTTCGTTATTGTCTTAGCATTTATCTTCGACTTTATTAATGGCTTTCATGATGCGGCTAACTCTATAGCTATTATGGTTGCAACAAAGGTTCTAAAGCCTTTAACTGCAGTATTATGGGCAGCATTTTTTAACTTTATTGCTTTCTTATTTTTTCATCTAAGTGTTGCGACAACTATAGGCTCGGGGCTTATAGAACCTCATATCGTTACTCCCTATGTGCTTTTTGCAGCGCTAACGGGAGCTATCATCTGGAATCTTTTAACCTGGTATTTTGGTTTACCTTCAAGTTCATCTCATGGATTGATAGGAGGGCTAGTCGGTGCAGCTTTAGTGGCAGGTGGCTGGCATGTTCTAAATTGGCATGGATTACTACCTGTTTTGATAGCAATAGTTTTGTCACCCTTATTGGGGTTATCAATAAGTTGGCTGCTGATAAAATTGACACATATTTTTATAAAAGATATAAATTCCAGTAAGACTCAATGTTGGGCTAAGCGCGCCCAATTTGTTGCGGGAGCTTTATTAAGTTTAGGTCATGGTGGTAACGATGCTCAAAAAACAATGGGTATTATTGCAGTATTATTATTTTCTACAGGTCTTTTGAATGGGCATTTTTATGTTCCATTTTGGGTAATTATTTCTTGTAACTTTGTGATGGGATTGGGGACATTGATAGGAGGATGGCGTATTGTGCATACGTTAGGAAATAAAATAACTCAACTAACCCCTTTAAGTGGTGGATGTGCAGCGACAGGTGCTGCGCTCACGTTATTTGTAGCTACTGATTTAGGTATTCCTGTTTCTACAACGCATACGGTCACAGGGGCGATTCTTGGAGTAGGCTCAACAAATGGTTGGCTCAATACCCATTGGCCCACTATAAGGCGAATTATGTGGGCATGGATATTAACTATCCCGGCGGCAGGATTAGTTGCTAGCTTCGTTATGATTTTAGCAACACCTTTAAAAATTGGCTTACACTAAAATTAGATGCTGTTGTAGTGTTTAATCTTTGCTTAGACATTTTTATTTATAAACTTTCCAGCTGACTAATTTTCTGAAGCCTATTTAGGTTGAGCTTTGAGTATGGAAACTATTTCACTTGTATCATCGGGGAGTTTTGAACTGGATGAACATACTAGTCGTTGAAAGATTCCAGAAAAACTGTTTCCTGCAATAGTTGTTGATGTTGCTTTTTGGGATGAATTAGATGCAGCTTCTGCACGTATTTCTTGGCTTGTTTCTTCAGGAATAGAAGTACCTGATATTCCTTTTTTAAGATTTTCTTCGGATTTTTTCATATACATTCCTTGTGTGTTTGATTTAAGTCCGTTCTATTTCAAATAGTAAAAGTCTGGAAGACTCGTATTTTTCAATGTTACCAAAAATATTTTATATTACTTTTAAGCTTTTTAAAATTGCTTAAAGAAAATATACAATAGAAGATAAGTTATTTTATAAATAAAAATATGGCCCGCTGGACGTTAGGGTTTTTAATCGGTGTGGTATGGATCACGCATTTTTCGCATTTACCTTCGGTAAAACTAGCTTATTTACTGATTGCTCTAAGTATTATTTTAATTATTCTAAATTTTTTTAAGCTATGTTTCTCTTCGAACTGGGTTTTATTTTTTATTGCTTGTTGCTTGGGTTTTTCTTGGTCGTTGATAATTGCGCATCAACGACTTGCCCAACAATTACCAAAAATATTAGAAGGTAAGACACTCATTGCAAAGGGACGTATCTTAACTATTCCAGAAAATCATTCGGGTGCCGTGCGTTTTGACTTTCTTATCCAAAATATTGAAACTTCTGTACCTATACAACATCCTATCTCTGTACGCATTAAGGGATATTTTTATAAAAATTCAAATATATTAACCGATTTTAAAAAAGGAGATATTTGGCAATTTGCTTTGCGTCTGCGTCGACCGCGTGCTTTTTGGAATCCCGGAAGCTTTGATTACCAAGCCGAGTTATTTCAACAAAACATTAGTGCCACAGGGTATCTTTTAGAAAAATTTCCTTTGCATTTAATTCAACGCGCAAATGCTTATTATTTTATTGATAATCTACGTCAAAAAATTACGGCAAATGTAAAAAAAGCTTTACAAGGTTACCCTTTATTAGGACTTATAAGTGCATTAACAACAGGAATACGCTGCGAAATTACCGATGAACAATGGCAAGTAATGCGCGGTACGGGGACTAATCATTTATTTGCTATCTCAGGTTTACATCTGGCTTCTATTGCGGGAATTATTTATTGGATAGTCCGTTTTATTTGTTGCCGGATACCTTATGCCACTTTGTATATTCCAGCGCCGAAAATTGCCAGTGCTTTAACGTTTTTATCCGCCATTTTCTATAGTGCTTTAGCAGGGTTTGCTATCCCTACGCAACGTGCTTTACTAATGTTATCCGCCTTTTCATTGGCGATAATAAAGCGACGTTATCTTACAAGTTGGCATTCATTTCATTTAGCGTTATTGATTATTTTAATCATAGAACCTTTTTCGGTTTTATCAGCGAGTTTTTGGTTATCCTTTACAGCGGTTATATTAATTTTTTATGCGGTTTCACATCGCATCAAGCCATCAAAGAATTGGCGAGCTTGGTGCCGAATACAATTGACTGTAAGCTTAGGATTAATTCCATTATCCTTATTATTTTTCCATCAAATTTCTTGGATAAGTTTTGTTGCTAATTTAATAGCCATTCCAACTATTGGGTTTTTAATTTTACCGCTCAGTTTATTAGGTAGTTTAATTAGCTTAGTAAGCTTAGTTTTGGGAAACCAACTCTTAATTTTCGCAGAACAAATACTGGAGTTACTTTGGAAAGGACTCAATTTTTTTTCAGAAATACCTCTGGCTCAATATTATGCATATTTATCAGGCCCTTGGATATTAGTTTCAAGTTTAATAGGTATATTATTAGTTTTGGCACCTAAAGGAATGCCAACTCGCTGTTTAGGTTTCATTTGGATCTTGCCCTTATTTTTTGGGGAAAGCCAGAGACCGCACTATGGCGATATTTGGATTCATCTTCTCGATGTAGGACAGGGTTTAGCCAGTGTAGTTCGTACTCAACATCACGTCTTGATTTATGATACAGGTCCTCGCTTAAGTCCATCTTTTGATACAGGAAAATTGGTTATACTTCCTTTTTTACAGACTATCGATGTTCAAAAGGTGAATTTGATGGTGATTAGTCATGGTGATAATGATCATAGTGGTGGAGCGATGATTATTTTAAAACAAATACAAGTCGACAAAGTGCTGAGTAGTCTTCCAAAAAAGTTTCTACCCAACATCGTAAATTTATGTGAAGAAAAGCTGCATTGGCAGTGGGATGGAATTAACTTCGAGATTTTATATCCACCTATGAATCATCATTATCTAGGTAATAATAGTTCATGTGTCCTAAAAATTAGTAACGGTTTACAAAGTATTCTATTAGTCGGAGATATTGAAAAAGCAGCAGAAAACTATCTTGTTCATTCAAAACAAAAAGATTTGCAAAGCTCAGTATTAATAGTGCCACATCATGGTAGTAAAACCTCTTCAAGCATAGAGTTTTTGAACCATGTGCAACCAGTCTATGCTTTATTTCCAACGGGTTTTCATAATCGATTTAAATTTCCACATAAAATCGTATTAAATCGCTATCAACGTTTAGGTTCTAAAATCTATAACACGGCAACGGAAGGAACTATTACGTTAAAATTAAATGCACTCTCTAATACTATACAAGCAGAGACTTATTACGAAAAAAATCATCATTTTTGGCAAGATTGAACATTAAGAGACAAAATATTTTAAATATTTATTTTGTGAACCGTATTATAAATTAAAAAGGGCCGTAAAACGGCCCAAGGGGGTATATCTGTGTTAGTAACGTCCTTGTAGCATCCTTGCTGACACTACATCCATGTAGTGCAGACATCCTTATCTATTCCACATAACATAAGGACTTGCTAATTAATTTCCAAATAAACAACCTTTTTAAGATTATCATTGAAAATTAAATCCTTGATTAGATCATTAGCAACACACATTACATAGATTAACAAAGTTATAATTTATTACAATGGGCGTTTGGCGGCTTCAGTTTTAACTTACACACTTTTGAGTAAAGACTTACAGGAGCTAAGGAGGGAAAGTTGAGTAAATGCTAAAGAAAATTAATAAATAAAATGAGTTAGCGTTTAATTATTTAAGTTAAAAGATTTTTTTTAAATCATCTTAAAATGTTGAAGTATAAAACTCATGATTTAATAACCATTTTTTAATAGATATTTCTTTTCCTAAATAGCCACCCAAATCCCCTTGGCCGATAACACGATGGCATGGGATTAATATCGGAAGAGGATTTGCTCGACAAGCATTTCCTATGGCTCGCGCACCTGTTTTTAATTGTTGGGCGAGGGTTCCGTAACTAATAGTTTTTTGTTTAGGAAGTTTACCCAATGCTTGCCAAACCCTATTTTGAAAAGGTGTTCCTTTTAGCTGGTAGGGGATGCTAAATTGAAAACTTGGATATTGGAAATACTGATTAAGCTGATTCACGATCCGGTCTACAATTTCTTCATTAGTGGCAATTAATGCCCTATCATCAGTTAAAAAATCAATCCTGGTAAGTAATTGCCCAATCGTGGATATCCCTAGCTTACCAATGGGAGTTTGGATGATAGCTTTATAAAACATAAAACGGTTAAGTTATCTACTCTTCTTTCTGTTTCAGTCTCTAGTAAAGCATTTTTCGTCATTGCGAGCGCGTAGCGCGCGGCAATCCATTGAAAAGCTTAATTTTTTCTGGATGGCCACGGCCTCACTGGCGTTTCGGCCTCGCCATGACGGGCCTATTAATTTTTGTACACACAAAGACTAGCACCTATTCTAAGGGATTGTTATCGCTAACATCTTCCTTTGTTGAAATAGAAGCTTGCATAGTTGTTACTAATTTTTCTTTAATACGCGCCGCTTTACCGCGAAGATTGCGTAAATGATATAGTTTTGCTTTTCGAACATCGCCGCGTCTCTTAATTTCTATGCTATCCGTTAGAGGACTATAAAGAGGAAATACTCGTTCCACTCCTTCACCATGTGAGATCTTTCTTACTGTAAAGGCAGAGTTGAATCCACGATTACGTCGAGCAATAACAACTCCCTCAAAGGATTGTAATCGTTCACGTGTACCTTCTTTAACTTTAATTTTAACCGCAACTGTATCTCCAGCACGAAAGTCGGGAATGTCCTTTTTTGATTGCATTTGTTCTTTTTCAATAGTTTGTATGAGATTGCTCATCGCTAACTCCAAATTTTATTCGCTATTTTCACGGATGAATTCGGCCAATAATACCTGCTCTTGCTCGCTAAGTATATGGTTTTTTAATAAATCTGGTCGGCGTTCCCAGGTACGTCCCAAAGCTTGTTTTAGGCGCCAACGAGCAATGGCGGAGTGGTCTCCCTGTAGCAAAACATCTGGAACCTTTTGCCCATCTATCTTTGAAGGGCGTGTATAGTGTGGGTACTCTAATAGAGCTGAGCTAAAGGAATCTTGCGAAGCAGATTCTAGATGACCTAATGCTCCGGGTCGCAGGCGGACTATAGTGTCGATAAGGCACATCGCGGCAAGCTCCCCGCCACTCAAAATAAAATCCCCTAAAGACCATTCCTCGTCGACTTCACTGTTTATAAGGCGTTGATCGATGCCTTCATAACGACCTGCAATTAAAATAAGTCCTTTACGTTGACTTAATTCTTGAGCCGCTACTTGATCGAATCGTCTCCCTTGAGGGGATAAATAGCTGACCTGAGGAGTTGAATGCAAGTTCTTTTGGCGCAATTTTGCCATCTTTATTGCAGCGAGTAATGGCTCAAACTTCATTACCATTCCGGGCCCACCACCGTAGGGACGATCATCTACAGTATTATGTTTATCTGTCGCAAAATCCCGAGGGTTCAAATAGGATATTTTTATCAACCCTCTTTTTTGTGCGCGTCCAGGTATACTCAAATTCAAAGGAGTAAACATTTCAGGAAATAGGCTAATAATCTGGATATCCATCAAAACTCAGCATCCCAATCGACAATCATGGTTTTATTCTCTAAATCGATAGACTGAATAGTTTGATCTAATAAAAAGGGAATTAAATGCCTTTTTTTGTCTGTGATCACCAATACATCGTTAGCACCCGTAGCAAAGATAGCTGAGATTATGCCTAGATAAATGTTTTCACAGGTATAGACTTTTAAGCCTTCTAAATCTGTCCAGTAATATTCGCGCTCTGTTAAGGGAAAGAATTTTTGTCGGTCAACATAGATTTTATAATTTGTATAAAGGCACGCTGATTCAGGCGTTGTACAGTTCGCGAGTAGCGCTAATATCTGTTGACCATGAAGGCGGCAATCTATTATCTCAATTGGAATAGGGGAAGAGGATTTATTGGGGGCTTCTAAATACCAGGGTCGGTAATCGATAATATTACTGACAGGTTCTGTATAGGAATTAATTTTAACCCATCCTTTGACACCGTAAGGTTTTCCTATCGTGCCTACTAAGACCTTTTTTTTTGTCATTTCTACCTCTTTACTCTAATTACAGCAGTATCATATCAAGCGTCTAGAGAGGTGGTCTTAGTAAGCTTTTGTATTAAGCCGCTATCGCCTGGTTGTCAGTTTTCTTAGCTTCATTTTTAGTTTTTTTCAGGAGACTTCGGACTTGCGCTGAAGTTTGAGCTCCTTGGGATAACCAATAGTTTACCCTGTCTTCTGCAATCTTTAACTCTACTTCTTTACCTGTAGCAACCGGATTATAAAAACCTAAACGCTCAATATAGCGTCCATCACGCGGTTTTCGGCTATCTGTTACAACGATGTGGTAGAAGGGGCGTTCGGTGCGGCCGCCTCGTGCTAAACGAATGGTAACCATGGAATAAATCTTCCTCTCTATTTGTACTATTTAAACGCTCAATTGAGTGCGCTTGCGTTAATAGCTAATGTTTTTAACATAAGCTTGCTAGATTGAAACCTGCCCGGATTCTACGCAAATTTTACTAATTTGGGAAGGGCTTTCCTCAGGGTTTCTAGACCTTACCGCGGGTAGTGGTTCTGTAGCCCTTGTAGCAGTTTGCCCATGGAGCCAGGTTTAGAGAAGCGTTTCATCATTTTTTGCATTTGATTGAACTGTTTTAAGAGTCGATTGACATCTTGGATTTGGGTTCCAGAACCATCAGCAATACGTCGTTTTCGGGAGCCTTGAATAGTGTCGGGAAAAAGCCGTTCTTTTTTAGTCATAGATCGGATGATTGCTTGCATTTGTAAAGTTAATTTTTTATTGAGCGTATTTTTAGCGCTAGCTAATAAAGCTGCATTATTGCTATCAGGAAGTTTATCTAAGAGCTTTTCCATTCCCCCCATATTGTCCATTTGTATAAGCTGATTTAAAAAATCTTCCAGATCAAATTTTTTGCCTTTTTGCAGTTTTTGATTGAGTTTTTGTATTGCTTTTTGATCAGTATGGCGTTGTACTTCTTCAACTAACGAGAGGACATCACCCATGCCGAGTATGCGCGAAGCAATTCTATCTGGGTAAAAAGGCTCAAGTGCCGTGACTTTTTCGCCGGAACCGATAAATTTAATCGGTTTACCTAAAGTAAATTTTACTGATAGCGCGGCCCCCCCGCGTGCATCACCATCCATTTTACTTAGGATAATCCCAGTAAGAGGGATAGTTTCATCAAAGCCCTTTGCTGTTTTTACAGCGTCTTGACCCATCATGCTATCGAGTACGAATAAAGTTTCTATGGGGTTACTGATAGCATGGATAGTACGCACCTCATCCATCATAGCGCTATCAATATGTAAACGACCGGCTGTATCGATAATAACGACATCTATCCCTTTATTTCGGGCAGCTTGGATAGCAGTTTGAACGATAAAAGTAGGTGTTTGTGAGGTATTACTCGAATGAAATAACACACCGATACTTTCGGCCAAGTTTTCAAGTTGTAAAATAGCGGCAGGGCGATGAATGTCGGTACTCGTCACCAAAACTGATTTATTTTTTTGTTCTTTTAGCCAATAAGCTAATTTTGCAACGGTAGTTGTTTTCCCCGAACCCTGTAAGCCTGCTAGCATAATTATGGCCGGCGTTTGCGTAGAAAGGTTTAATTCGGAAAGATCTGCGCCCATTATACTCGTTAAGGTATCATTCACGATTTTTATAAACGCTTGACCAGGCGCTAAGCTTTCTGTGACTTTTTGTCCAATGGCGCCCTGACGCACTTGTTCGATAATTGTTTTGACAACAGGATAAGCGACATCCGCTTCAATTAAAGCTTTTTTTACTTCACGTAGACTTTCCTTAATATTATGTTCGCTTAAGCGACCTTGGCCACGAATATTTTTAAAAGATTGTTTTAAACGAGCTGTTAAATTGTCAAACATGATTTTATAGTGATCCTGGATTTATCATAATTTTTAATGGGCTAATTCTACGCATAGTAGCAAAGCCCGGGTTTATAAAAAGGGACATGATGAACGACCCGAAAAATTCTGTTATTGTATACTCACAGCAATTGGGTTTTGGCCAAGGCGCCGCGAAAACGAAGCAACCAGAGTGTATTAGTATACATGAGGATTGCGAGTTGAGCGGCAACACAGGCAAAAATTCAAGTGCGAAGAGTATATCAGCTTAGCTGAGGAGTAAGCGAGACGCATTATGGTGCCCTATGCTGATTTTATTCATATTTTTCTTTCGACTCTCGCGCTAATTGTTTTAGGCGGTGCGGCACTCCAAGCATTGTTATTAGCCAGTCAAGAATGGATGCTTAAGCATAAACAAGCTATCGAGTTTATTCAATATTTCCCCCCTTTAGAAGTGATGGAAACCTATCTATTTACGTTGATTTCTATCGCTATCGTTTTACTGACATTAGTTTTGACAACCAGTTTAATTTTATTTCATCCTGTTTTTGAGCAGCGATTGTGGAAAAAGATACTTTTATCATTACTAGCATGGGGAGTGCTGTTAATGTTATTAGTCGGGAGAAGTTATTTTGGCTGGCGGGGAAAAATTGCGATTGGCTGGACGTTAATTGGCGCCAGTTTAATTGGAATAGTTTATTTAGGAACGATTTTTTTCATGCCTAATTTTTAAAGGATGAGACCTTAGCGCATGCACTATTCATTTGGATTTCTTGTTGGTTTATTAGTTTTTTTATTATTAGCGGCTGTCTTTTTTTCATTGGCAGAAGCTGCTATGTTATCCATAAATAGATATCGATTACGTCATTTAGTGAGGCAGCATAATCTTCTTGCTAAACGTGTGCAGGACTTATTAAAAAGACCCGATCGTTTGCTAGGGGTTATTCTTTTATGCGGAACTTTTGCTGATATCCTAGCTTCGGCAGTAGTTACATTGCTTGCGTTACATTACTTTTCGGCATCAGGTGTTTTTCTAGCAACCTTAGCGCTTACTTTTGTAGTATTAATTTTTTGTGAAGTTGCGCCAAAAACTTTAGCAAATTTATATCCTCAGCCAATTGCGTTGTTTGCTGTTTGGCCGCTAATTATTTTGCTGCATATTCTATACCCGTTTGTTTGGTTAACAAATTTAATGGCGAATTCTACCCTGCGTTTATTGGGAATAAAAATTCCCAAATTGAAGGCTGATCAATTATCCCGTGAAGAATTGGTAAGTTTATTGCGCGAGGGTACGGGGCATATGCCTAATGATTATAAAAATATGTTACTCAAGGTACTAGAACTAGGTAAAGGAACTGTAGAGGATATTATGATCCCTAGACAGGAAATTATTGGTATTGATATTAATCAGTCCTGGGATGTAATTTTAAAACAATTAATTAAGAGTGAATATACACGATTACCGATTTATCGCGGTTCTCTTGATGAAATAATAGGAATTTTACATTTTCGAAAAGTTTTAAACAGTTTAAGTCAGCAACAATTGAGTAAAGAGGTATTAATCGAAGCGGCAGAAGAGGTTCATTTTATACCTGAAGCAACGGCATTAAATAGTCAATTGTTAAATTTTCGTCGTGAGAAACATCGTATTGGTTTGGTCGTTAATGAATATGGTGAAATTCAAGGTCTTATTACCTTAGAAGACATATTAGAAGAAATTGTTGGTGAATTTACTACTGATATGGCCTTGATGCGTCGCGCTGTTTCATTACAAGCAGATGGCAGTTATTTGGTGGATGGAGGAATTGCATTACGAGATTTAAATCGTCAATTAAATTTAAATCTACCTTTACGCGGTCCTAAAACCCTAAGTGGATTAATTATTGAGACTCTTGAAGTTATTCCAAAAGTAGGTACCGTGTTTCAATTTGAAAATAAAACCATGGAAGTTATTCTGATTAAAGATAATATGATTAGAATCGTTAAGATTTTTCCAAATCGTGCTACTTTATCTAAAAATATTTAACTAAATTTGCTATTAAATTTATTTTTTTTGAAAAAAAATAAATAGTTGATATAATTACTATCGATATTTAATTTTCTATTGAAGGCGACTAAATGCGAAGAGTTACAGGGATAGGGATATCTCATTCTAAAAAACCATTTATTATAACAAGGATAAATTTTCTTGCTCGGGCGCGGTGCAGAGATAACCTTACTCAAGAACAAGGTTCAACTACATTTAAGCAAGCGGAAGATATCCCAGCTGGAAAAGATAATTCTCTCCCAGGAATTAAAAATATGAATTTTTTCTCGGGAGTAAAAGGGGAAGTGGGGGTTACTGTTTCTACGCCATCTCCCGCGCCTACGAAATAATTCTTTTTCGAATTTTTGAAAAATATACTCACAGCAATGGGATTTTTGGCAAGGCGCCGCGATAATGAAGCAACCGGAATGTATTCAAGATACATGAGGATTGCGAATTGAGCGGCAACATAGTCAAAAGTTCAATTGCGAAGAGTTATATTAAAATAGATAGCGTATTCCTACGCCTATCGCATTAGAGCTCAAGTTGCCGGCGCCAAATAATCCCCAAGCGCCACAACGGTGATGCGCTCTGACCACGAATTGTAAATCGGGATGACTAGGTACCGCAAAGGTCGCTTCTACGGTGAAAAAATTCAATAATCTTTTGGCATTGTTATTGGATGAATCATGCTCTTCTCGTAGAGGGATGCTGGTAGCATAAGAGAGTCCGTCACCAATAGCGAAAGTCGTTGTGACGTAATGATCCCAAGGAAAAGTTTTCCAGCGAAAGTTTAAATAAGGGTCGAATTCGTAAATGAGACCATTTGGGTCACGTCGCTGAGTTATATTGCCAGCCACTTCAACAGTACTGACCAAAGGCCGAAAAAAACGGCGTAAAGGGTTAGTTGGAGCTAATTCATAGGACAAATCGATGGAGTTCATGGTCCCGTATTTGAATTTAACATCTTGGGCAGTTAGCATCGGCCCAATATTATTACTAGTCATCCAACTATGGTAGAACAGGATCCCCCAGCGCTTATCAGGGATTGAAAATACATCCCTAGCTGTAGGTGCTGCTAATAAAGGGGTAGTGCACAGGCATAATAGTAAAGCCAAAAAATATCGACGCATAAATTTATTATTATTGTTTTTATATTGCGCAATATTATAAGTGAGGCTGGGTTGTAATTCAAGAAAAGACTCATTAATAAGAGGGTTAGGCTTAAGGCAGGTTTATCCAAATAAGGCTCAGCATCCGCCCTGTTATGTGGTCTCTGCGATAAGAGAAAAAACGCAGCTTATCGGAAAAAGTACAGTAGTTCCCCCCATAGATGGAGGTTATCCCTAGTTTGTGTAAACGTTGTTGGGCCAATTTATATAGATTTGCATGCCATAGGTTGTTCTCTATAGGCTGAAAAGCGCTTTCGGCAGTCTGATCTTTGTCCATGAAAGACCGAAAGACCTCTTCTCCGACTATAAAAGCTTGAGGGCTGATAGCAGGGCCTAACCAAACTAATATATCGCTGGGTGGTAAAGATAGTGCATCGATAGTAGTTTCTATAATGCCGCTACTTAGGCCTTTCCAACCGGCATGTATGGCTGCAATACAATAACTGCTGGAGCTGCAGACCAATAAGGGTAAGCAATCGGCGGTTTGTACAGCGCAAACTGTTTGTGCTGTTTTGGAATAAACGGCATCAGCCTGAAGGCTAGTGTTTGGATGATCGGCTGAAATAGCAACCTTCCCATGTATTTGTTCTAACCAGGTAATGGACTTTTTTAAGTGAAAGTTTTTTTGTAGTAATTGGCGGTTTTTAGATACATCGTCCAGGTTATCACCTACGTGCACGGCGATATTTAGACTATTATAGGGAGTCTGACTAAAGCCACCCGTTCTTGTCGTTGTGTAGGCTTTGACCCAGTGGGGAGCCGGCCAATCAGGAGTAATTAAATCAAGCATTGAGTTTATCTTCTCGCAAACAATTAATTAATTGTTTCATATCCTCAGGTAAAGGGCTTTGCCATTCCATGGGTTGCAAGGTAATAGGATGTATTATACCTAAACATTGTGCATGTAGAGCTTGGCGAGGAAACTGTTGCAAACAAATAATCAGCAATTCACTGGCCTTTTTTGGTAAGTGAAAGCGTCCCGCGTAGGTTTTATCACCGACCAATGGATGATGGATATGAGCCATATGCACGCGAATTTGATGAGTACGTCCAGTTTCTAATTTTACTTTAATGAGTGTGTGATGATTAAAACGTTCCATGACTCGATAATGGGATACCGCCGGTTTTCCACTCAATAATTCCGTGACGGCCATTTTCTTTCTTAGTCTCGGATGACGGCCGATAGGTGCATTGATAGTTCCACCGGCGATTAATAGACCTTGAATAACAGCTACATATTCGCGTTTCATAGTTCGTGCCTGTAATTGTTTGACCAATTTGGTATAGGCATTTAGAATTTTAGGAATGATTAATAGACCCGAAGTATCTTTATCTAAGCGATGTATGATTCCTGCTCGGGGAAGTTTTTTGAGTTCAGGTAAATAATGGAGTAAAGCATTAACCAGTGTTCTATGAGTATTTCCTACAGCAGGATGGACGACCAAGCCAGCAGGCTTGTTAACTACCAATAAAGCTTCATCTTCATAAATAATATCCAGAGGAAGCTCTTCTGCTTCCCAGCTAACTTCTTCAGTTAAGCTGGCCAAAATAGTAATTTTAGCTCCTGCTTTTATTTTATCCCGTGGTCGTTTGAGTTCATCATCAACCCAAACTTGTTGACAGCGAATCCATTGTTGTAAACGAGTACGGGAATAAGCAGGAAATAGCTGACTCAAAATTTGGTCGAGACGCTGCTCTGCTAAATGTTCTGGGACAATTGCTTGACAATTTATTACTTGAGCTGTGTTTTTCATAGAATATCGCTATAATGCTGACGGGAGCGATGCCTTTTTATTATGACTTAATAGAGGATACTATCTATGTTCAATGTAGCAAGCAATCTTGAATCCAATGAACGTCTTTCACGTTTAGTGATTGGGATCGTTTTATTGATTGGTGTGTTATTGGGTCTAGGCAAATTATTTGCATTTTTGGTGGGTGTTATTCTCATTATTGAAGCAATCATAGGTTGGTGTGGAATTCCTATTTTGGCAGAAAAATTTAAACTGAATGAGATTTTCCGTAAAAAAGATTAAATAAATTTGTTAGTCAAATTCATAATAATAAATTAATTTGACTTTTTGGATGTCGGATAAAAGAATAGCCAGTTGTTTCGCTTATTCCTTCCTTCACTTTAAAAAAGGGAATAAAGCATAGCTTTATTGAAATGAATTGTGAAAATATTTAAATTTGTTTTTTTAGTGGGTTTTATATCGGCTATGCTAACTGCATGCGCTAGCCATTCTAATGATCCTTTTATTGCATTTAAAGGACAAACAGTTAATCAAATCTATCAAAATGCAAAAGAATCATTGCTAAACCGCGATTTTAGTCAAGCTATTAAAGCTTACGAAGCATTAGATGTGTTATATCCTTTTAATCGCTATGCCGAAAAAGCTCAATTAGAATTGATATATGCATACTATAAAGATGGTGATGCGCCGTCAGCGAAAGCCGCTGCGGAGCGCTTTATCCATTTATACCCCAATAGCGAACATATTGATTATGCATACTATATGCAAGCTATGGCGGACATGGATCAAGATAGAGGTTGGTATTTACGTTATGTTCCGATTGATCTGTCTTTGCGTGATCCAGGCACCATGAATTTAGGATATCAAGAGTTTGCTGAATTAATTCGTCGCTATCCTGACAGCCAATACGTTCCAGATGCTCGTCAGCGCATGATCTATTTGCGCAATTTATTTGCAAGTTATGAATTACATATTGCTGATTATTATTTCCGTAGAAAAGCCTATGTTGCTGCGGCAAATCGTGCTAATGAGATTATCCAACGTTATCAAGGAGCGCCAGAAGTCAAACAAGCTTTGATCATTATGATTAAGTCTTATCGTATTTTGGGTTTAGAAGAGTTGGCGAGTCAGAGTTTGGCCGTGTTTAGATTAAATTATCCGGATGCGGATTATGTAAATATTTAAATTATTAAGTAATCACATAGATTTTAATTAGAAGAAAATCCTGAAGTAACCGGATAGCGTCGTTCCCGGCCAAAAGCGCGTGGCGTTATGCGAGGGCCTGGTGCCAATTGGCGACGTTTATACTCGTTCTTATCAACTAGATTAATAACTCTTTGCACTATTTCTCTGGCAAATCCTGCTTTAACAATATCATCTATACTTTTATCTTGTTCTATATAAAGTTCTAATATGGGATCAAGTTGAGAATAGGGAGGCAGAGTGTCTTCGTCTTTTTGATTTTCGGCGAGTTCAGCAGTGGGTGGGCGTTTCAATAACACATCAGGAAAAATACCATCACTGTTACGGTACGTCGCTAATTGATAAGCGCGAGTTTTAGACACGTCCTTTAGTACTGAAAACCCACCGGCCATATCGCCATATAAAGTACCGTAACCCACGGCCAACTCACTTTTATTAGTGCAATTTAAAAGCAGGCTTCCTTCTTGATTCGATAAAGCCATGAGTAAAATAGCACGGCAACGCGCTTGGATATTTTCCGTAGTAAGGCCTACGGGAGGATGCTTCGGATCTAAATTTAGTGTGCTTAAAAAAGCTGAAAAACTCGGCTCAATAGAAAATATACTCAATGTTATACTTAATTTTTTAACCAGTGTTTGTACAATCTCTTGGCTCAGTTTAGAGGTATAACGAGAAGGTAAAAAGACTGCATGAACACGATCTTCACCTAAAGCATCTACTGCAATAGCTAATACTAATGCAGAATCAATACCGCCGGAAAGGCCAATTAAAACCCCTGGAAAATGATTTTTATTGACATAGTCGCGTACCGCTAATACTAAGGCTTTATAGATGGCTTCATCAATTAAAGGTTTGGGTAAAAGAGTTTGTGGTATAAATTCAGCCAATGAATTAATTTTGAGGTCGATCAACCATAAGGTTTCAGTAAAAAAACCTGCTTCTGCTACAAGATGTCCCTTAGCATCAAATGCTTGGGAACCCCCGTCAAATACTAAATCGTCTTGACCACTCACAGCATGCACATAAAGTATGGGCAGCTTTGTTTCTTTTATGCGGGCTTCCGTAACCTTTAAACGTTGATTTGCTTTTGTGTAATCAAAAGGAGAAGCATTGATACATACTAATAATTGGGCGTCTTTTTCTTTAAGTGCTGATGCGGGTTTGCTGTACCAAAGATCTTCACAAATTAAAATACCTATACTTAGGCCTTTTATTTTAAACAAACCATCTGAATTTCCAGCTTTAAAATAACGTCGTTCATCAAAAACACCATAATTGGGTAAATATTGTTTATGGTAGGTCCTAACAATTTTTTTATCTTCTATCAGAGTTGCTGCATTAAAAACTCCCTCAGAACTATAATCTGGATGACCTAATAAAATGGCGATACCACTAGATCTTTCTTGAATACTTTTTAAGGAATGTTGGATTTGTAATTTAAAATCTTCACGTAAAAGTAGATCTTCAGGAGGATAACCACTTAAGGCGAGTTCAGGAAAAATCAATAGATTGACTGAAGCTTGCTTGGCTTTTTGTATACACTCTAAAATTATTTGTGTATTTCCTTTAATATCGCCCACTAAAAAATTTAATTGTGCTACGGCGATACGGAATATTGTTGGCATAATAACCTCGAGTTTATCTTGCCCAACGCATTAGTATAATGGCGATGAACATAAAAATGAGTATAGGGAGTAGTGCAGCTAAAAATGGTGGCCATTGATAGACAATGGCAAATGGGCCAAAAAAATCATTTAAAAGATAGAAACCAAATCCTACTGCGACCCCGGCAATCGTTTTCAAACTAGTAGCTAGGGTTCTTAAATGTTTGAAAGTGAAAGGAATAGCTAAACAAAGCATAACCCAAATAGCAGCTGGTTGTAGCAGTCGTTGCCAAAAAGCCAAAGAATATTGGCTGATATTTAAAAGATTTTTTCGGCGATAGCGAATATAATCATTAAGTTGTCTTAAAGACATTTCCTCGGGTTTAATAATAGAAATATTCAAGAGCTTAGGGCTAAAAGAAAACGGCCAAATTTCATGTGCAATATGCGTGGCTTGAATTTTTTTTAAGCTGATTATACTCGTTGAAATATCATAAGCATTCCATGCATTCTCTTCATAATTAACCTGTTTGGCAAAGCTTGCTTCCAATAGATTATTGTTATCATCAAATTGGTAACGGCTGACTTTATTTAAATGAGTGGGATCTAAAATTGATTGAATATAAATATAATTATGTCCATCTCGAATCCAAACTGCTCCTTGTTGGGTCATCAACGTTTGCCCATTTGTGGTAAGAAAGGACTTGTGATTTTCTGCGAGACGAGCGGCGTGCGGGGCTAATCCTTCCCCAATCAAAACAGTTAGAAAAACCATCAGCAAAGTCGCTTTAATTAAACTCCAAGCCATTTGATAAAGAGAGACACCATTAGAATGTAATATCATCAGTTCGCTGTGTTTCGCTAAAACACTTAGACCAAGAATACTGCCCAGTAAGATAGCTACTGGGAAAAAGCTATAAAATTGCGATGGGAGAGTGAGCAGTACATAATAAAAAGCACCTGCTAACGTATAGTGACCATATCCAATATCACGTGTTTCGGCAATTAATTTAATTAGCGAAAACAAGACTAACAATATCCCAAGTACAGAAAGAGTTGTGCTGATAATGGTTCTGCCTAAATAACGATCGATGATTTTCATGGTCTTAGCTTAACTATACGGAATAAATGATATTTGACCCTATTCCATCCCAAAGCATAACACCAGGCAAATATGATGGTAAGAATGAGCAGGCCATGTATCCACCAGAGACCCCAGTGGTAGGAAATATCACCATTTTCTATCCAATTACGTCCTACCAATAATAGATTTAGATACATAATATAAATGATTATGGCAGGTAATAGGTGTAAATATTTTCCTTGTCTTGGGTTAACCCGGCTGAGTGGGATGGCTAACAAAGCCAGAAGTAAAATCGAAATAGGAGCTGAAAGTCGCCATTGTAATTCAGAAAAATAACTCGGTTTATTCGCTTGACTTGCATCCCATAAAGTAATACTCGACAAAGCATCTTGCTGTTTATTAGCTGCCGTAGTATCTAAATCGATACGTATTCCATATTTTAGAAACTGCGTAATATAATATTCAGTTTGCCCAGGTATTCCTTGGTAGCGTTTTCCATTTACGGCGACAAAAAAAGGCTCTTTAGTGACAGAATTGACCATTTGGTAACCACTATTAGCACTAAGGATAGTCCAAGGGGTAATCTCGGAGGGTAAATCTTGTGGGTTTGTTTGTGCTAGGAAAATATTTTTTACTGATTTATGATCAGAAGAGACACTTTCCACATAAACGATGCGATGTCCTCCATTCGTTTGTTGAAAACTGCCGGGTTGTACCGTTTGTAATTCTACGGCTGTACCAGTCTGATTCAGCAGTTTATTTCGATAACTTAATAAGAATGGGTTTAACCATAGATTTAAACCTGCAACCATGAAGGTCAGTAGGAAAATAAAGGGTAAACTTAAACGCGTTAACCGACCTAGACTAAAACCACAAGCATTAAGTACTGTCATTTCATAATCAGCGTAAAGGCGGCCGTAAGTGAATAATATGGCAAGAAATAGGCTAAAAGGAAGCAGTATCGCTAAAAAGCGGGGAGACTCAAGGATTATCAGTTCCCATAGGATACCGGCAGCAAATTTTCCTCCTGCGACTTGATTAAGATAATGAACAAATTCATTGCTCATTAAAATAAGGAATAAAAGACTAGTAATGAGAGCAAGACTAGTGAGTATCTCTCGGGTTAGATAACGAAAAAGAATCATTTTGTAGGTTAAAAATAGAAGAGTTTAAATTATTTCATAAAGAAGGTATTGAATCTAGCAAATAAGTATAATTTAGGTAAACTGATCGATTAATAAAATAATTTGAGGTGGCTATGCAATATTCTATCAATTCAATTGATCTGATTAAACAAACCAGTGATTGTTCAATTTTCGGTATTTATCAAGGTAAGCGGCTCTCTCAATCTGCTCAGCTATTAGATAAACATAGTCAGGGATATATCCAAAAAATTTTAGATCAAGGCGATTTAATTGAAGAATGTGGTAACAGCATTGTGCTTTACAATGTCCCTGGAATATCGGCACCACGAGTCCTTCTTGTTTATTGTGGAGAAGAATCCAATTTATCCATAGGGGATTTCCGTAAAATTATCGGCTGTATGGCATGTGCCCTTAAGTCTTTGCAAATTGATGAAATAACAAGTTTTTTAACGGATATTTCCGTGAAAGCGTGTGATCTTGCTAAACAGATACGTCAGAGTATCGAGCTTATTGAAGATTGTTATTATTGCTTTGATAAATTAAAAACCGATAAAAAAAATGAAATATCTCCACCGAAAAGATTTATTTTTAATCTAACCAAGTCCCACGAATCAGAAAAAATTGCAGAAACGATAAAACAGGCCACGGCAATTACCGAGGGAATAAAATTAACTAAAGATCTAGCCAATCTGCCAGCTAATTTATGTACGCCCACTATCATGGCTGAATCAGCCAAAAAACTGGCGAATGAAGCCGGTCTTACGATTAACATATTAGATGAAGCAGCGATAAAAAAAGAAGGGATGGGTGGACTATTAGCTGTGTCGCAAGGTTCCGAAGAACCCGTCAAGTTTATTACTTTAGAATATCGAGGAGCAGCTGAACAAAAACCAGTTGTGCTGGTCGGTAAGGGGGTTACGTTTGACTCAGGCGGAATTTGTTTAAAGCCTGCTGCCGGTATGGAAGAGATGAAATACGATATGTCAGGCGCCGCTAGCGTGATGGGGATATTAAAAACCATTGCTGAACTTAAATTACCACTTCATGTGGTGGGGATAATGCCGTTAACTGAAAACTTACCGAGTGGCAGCGCAGTAAAGCCTGGCGATGTGATAAAAACATTATCGGGACTCAGTGTTGAGGTTATTAACACCGATGCGGAAGGACGTCTAATTTTGGCCGATGCCTTAACCTATAGCGAACGTTTTAATCCGGATGTGGTTATTGATATGGCTACTTTGACGGGCGCTATTATTGTTGCCCTAGGTGCAGTTGCGACGGGTATGATGAGTAATAATATTGAACTTGCTCTGGAAATCGAGAAAGCCGGCCAACAAAGTCAAGATAGAGTATGGCCTTTACCTTTATGGGATGATTATCAACAGCAAATTGATAGTAATGTAGCTGATATTTCTAATGTTGGTGTGGGAGGCGGTAAGAGTATTACCGCAGCTTGCTTCCTATCTCGATTTACTAAAAATCTGCAATGGGCGCATCTAGATATTGCTGGGACTGCCTGGAAAAGTGGACAAGAGAAAACCGCGACAGGTCGACCAGTATCTTTAATAGTGCAATTTTTACTGAACCGCTGTAAAAATAATAAGAAGTAAAATGCTCTTCTTATGCTTTTTTGCTTTTTATCTCACCCTATCATTAACGATGGGGCGAGATAAATAATCTTTTTTATTGTCCTTGAAACTTAATAGCGGGCGGTAAAGCAGAACATTTTTTCTGATCCGAGAGTGTACGTAGCCAATTATCACGTAATTGGTAAGATTGGATTTCTATACGTTCGGCATCAGAAAAGTCCATAAAAAACCAAGGAACAATTAAAAACGCCCCTGCAATCCCTAAACCAACATTTTTACCGGTTTTATTTTGTTTAGGAATAAGATTGGTGATTTTGGTTTGGTTATCCATTAACTCTTGCTTCAATGCACTGCAACTTAGACTTTCATCCCCTGGTTGACGCTGAGGAATTGGATTTGGCGTCTTTCCCGCACAAGCTGTCAATAATATGGCACTGACAAGAACACTGATTATTTTCTTTTTCATAGTCGGAAAACTCTTTTTATTGTTATAAAAATTTCAAGGCGTTGAAGTTTACTACCAAAGATAAAAAAAATAAAGTATTTAAATGTTTTATTGCATAATGAAAGTATTATTAATATAATAATTTAAAAGGAATGTCCTAGCTAGAATAGAAATGAAAAATCCAATGCTATTTAGCGTTCAACAAGGATTTAGCTTAATCGAAGTCATGGTTGCCGCGGCAATATTAAGTTTTAGTCTATTAAGTTTCGCTCAAGCTCAATTGATAGCTTTGCATGTCAGTGAACATGCTTACTTAATCAATCTAGCTGATTTAAAGAATGTAGACTTGGCTGAGAGTTTTACAATTTGTGGATCTCGGCCGCTTTGTATGCAGCAAGTTTTAAGCCTATGGAAAAAAGAGGTACTAGAAAGCTTTCCAGAAGGAATGGGGCAGGTTTCGAATCTTAACCTTTCTAACTATCAAAGTAAAATTCAATGGTTCTCCAATTTTTATAAACTGCCATCATCTCTTAATTTATTATTCAAAGCATGAATAGGATAGAGCAAGGATACAGTTTGTTAGAATTAATGTTAGCAATAAGTTTATCTTTATTTCTTAGTCTGGGGATGATGAGTATTTTTATTCATAGCAAAAATATTTATCGATTAACCCAGAGCTTGGGTACCATACCAACCAAAGCACGCATGGCATTTTACTTGCTTAGTCATGATATTCGTATGGCAGGTTTTATTGGTTGTGTACGTTTAATGGATGCTTTGCCAATAAATAGTGGCTTAACAGGCGATACTAGCTTAATTGTTTGGCATAAAGGCCATACTGCCGCAAAATTAAGTTTACCTAAGCTCGCGCGGTATCAAAAGGATAGCGACGCCATTTTAATACAATTTCTCGATCCTAATACTTTCCCAATAAAGGAAGCAAAATCTAGCCGTATTATTCTAGCACATTGGAAATTATTTCGACCTCGAGATATTTTACTCATCAGCGATTGTCAACACGCAGAGCTTATTCATTGGAGTGATATCCATCTAGCGCATAGCTACCAGATGGATAGTGAAATTGGCTTTTTTAATAAGATTATTTACTACATTGCCGATACAGGACGTGTGAGTGAAACTGGACAGCGAATTTATGCTTTATATCGACGTAATTTAAATCAATCGGTTTACAAGCCCACAGAATTAATAGAAGGGATAAACAGAATGTCGATACGCTTAGGCATAAAAAATAGCGATGGAATCTTATATTATAAGAATGCAAATGAGGTAAAACATTGGCCAGATGCACATAGTGTAGAAATTAGACTATTATTGACAGATGTAAAACAGTTGCATCGAGAATGGAAGCAAGTAATAGGACTACGTGAACGATGATGTTTAGGCGATATTTTCAAGAGGTAAAAAAATCGCCGTCATGGCGAGCGAATGGAATGAGTGTGGCCATCCAGTTTGCGCGGTTTTTCCTGGATTGCCGCGCGCTACGCGCTCGCAATGACGAGTAAATTATTTTAATTTTTTGCATCTTCAAGTATGAGCGGTATAGATACACTTAAAGTAAGAAGAGATACAAAATTTTGATATTCGATGGCAATAAAGAGGGTAAGCAACAGGGATTTATATTAGTAATGGTATTATTTTTTCTTTTTATCATGTCTTTAATGACCTTATCGATATTAAATAGTTCTTATTTAGAATTACGTATGAGTCAAAATTGGGTTATTGCTGCACAGCAGTTCCAGGCAGCGGAAGCAGGATTAAAATTAATCGAACATCGGCTTGCAAGCATTTCAACACCTATATCCATGTTACATGAACATTATAATTACGCAGGTTTTCAAATTAATGCAGAATTTAGGCGACATAAAACATCTTATTGTATTAATCAAAGATTGGCTTATGTTTATGATGTTATTGTGGCAGCAAAAAAAATGAAAGTTGGTGCACTTACGCTAAAAACTAATTATGTAATAAAAGCAAAAACCGCTTGTCAGTATGCAGAGCTTATATTAACAAAAACTGGACGTAGCTCTTGGCGAGAATTAAGTAGTCCAACTTAAAGTTATCAATGGAGTAGCTAATGTGGATACTGATTAGTTTATGCATTTTTATCTTGATTTTGATAATGCTGTTGTGTGTAACTCCATTGCGACAAGCTTTTTTAGTAAAACCTTTTTTAGTTTATTTAAGCACAATACTCCCAGCTATTAGCGAAACAGAAAAAATTGTTCTAGAAGCGGGTGATATGTGGTGGGAAAAAGATTTATTCCGTGGCCGGCCAGATTGGAAAGCTTTGCACAATATTTCCTTATCAAATCTAACCCCAGAAGAAGAAACTTTTATCAATGATCAAGTAGAAACGCTTTGTAGCATGCTTGATGATTTTAATATTTTAACAGTGGAACATGATTTACCATTTTCGGTTTGGGAATTTTTAAAAAAACAAAAATTTTTTGGTATGGTTATTCCAAAAAAATATGAAGGATTAGGTTTTTCTGCTTTAGCACACTCTTCTATTGTATTAAAGATAGCTACTCGATCAGTGAGTGCAGCTGTCAATGCTTTAGTTCCTAATTCTCTAGGGCCCGCTGAATTATTACTTCATTATGGAACTGAAGAACAAAAAAATTATTATTTGCCTAGGTTGGCTAGAGGAGAAGAAATTCCTTGTTTTGCATTAACTTCTGTGGATGCTGGTAGCGATGCAGCTGCACTTAAAGATAAGGGAGTAGTTTGCAAGGGAACTTATCAAGATAAAGAAATGTTAGGGATACGGCTCAACTTCAATAAACGTTATATTACTTTGGCCCCAATTGCTACGGTCATGGGTGTCGCTTTTAAGCTAAGCGATCCCGATCAATTATTAGGGAAAAAAAAAGAAATAGGGATTACCGTTGCTTTGGTACCTTCGTCATTAGCGGGCATTGAAATTGGTAAACGGCATTCGCCGATGGGTTTAGCTTTTATGAACGGTCCTATAATAGGTAAAAATGTTTTTATTCCTATTAGCTTTGTCATTGGTGGCGAGAAAATGTTAGGTCAAGGTTGGCGTATGTTGATGGAATGTTTATCAATAGGTCGTGGTATTTCTTTACCTGCCGTCAGTGCAGCACAGGCCCAATTAGCTTACCGTATGACAGGTGCTTATAGTGTATTAAGGCAGCAATTTCATCTATCGATTGCTCATTTCGAAGGTGTTGCGGCAGCATTAGCTAGAATAGCGGGACTCACTTATTTAATTGAAGCGACACGTCGATTTACCGTGACTGCAGTTGACGCTTTATTAAAGCCGGCATTAGCGTCTTCTATAGCAAAATATCATATGACAGAATTTGCACGCACCATTGTTAATGATGCAATGGATATCCATGGTGGACGGGGGATCCAAATGGGCCCACGTAATTATTTGGCGCAAGGTTATATTGCTATACCGATATCAATTACCGTGGAAGGTGCGAATATTTTAACCCGCAATCTTATTTTATTTGGTCAAGGAGCGGTACGCTGTCACCCTTATTTAAGAGATGAAATGCAAGCTGTCGAAAAAAAAGATGTTTTCGGTTTAGATAAGCTATTGATTCGTCATTTTTCTTATAGTATTAAAAATTTTTTTAAAACATTTCTATTTGCTTTCGGCTTAGGCCATTTTTTTGTAGAAACGCCTATAAAGAACTTTGGATACTATTATCGACAAATTTCTCGTTTATCAGCCGCTTTGGCCTTGGTGACGGATTTTACTTTGATAACTTTGGGCGGGAATTTAAAACGTAAGGAACGCTTGTCGGCGCGTTTGGGGGATGTTTTAAGTTATCTTTATATAGCATCCAGCGTCATTCGTTATATACAAGAATATCCATTATCCAAAGAAGACGATGATTATGCACGTTGGGGATTAAATTATTGTCTTTATCATATTCAACATTCGTTCGAAAGATTTTTTAATAATTTCCCCAAACTCTTAATAGCTAAGTTACTAAAATTTATTATTTTTCCTTTAGGACGGCCTTATCAATTACCTACTGACAAACAAGATATGCAATTAGTGGCTGCGATGTCCAAAATTTGTAAATTTCGCGATCGCATAACCCAGGATTGTTATTTAGGAAAAAAACCAGAAGACCCAACCGGTCGTATGGAGATCGCCTTTAATGAATTTATTAAGACGCAACCCATTCGTGAAAAATTAAAAAAACAAGGGTTTAATCGAGATTTAGATATTGAACAACAACTAGAATCTGCTTTAGCAGAAAAAATTCTTACTCATGCCGAAGTTGAGCAATTTCTTAAAGCTCAGAAATTTCAGCAAGATGCTATGCAAGTCGATGCTTTTTAAGCAGATGTAAACTATAGGTTAACTTGCACATTCAATGACAGCAGGTATATTAAATGACATTAACTGTTAATTTTAGTTCCATGTAAGAAATACTAGGAAAAATGTTTTATGCAAGCACTTGATCGGTCAGATTTTGCACGGTCAGTTTATATCGTGGATGGCATGCGTACTCCCTGGTTGAAAGTACGTGGAGGACCTGGCAATTTTTCAGCTTCTGATTTAGCTGTGCAAGCAGGACGTTATTTATTAGCACGCCAAGCATTTACTCCTGATCAACTGGATGAAGTGGTTACTGGATGTGTCATGCCAAATCCTGACGAAGCTAATATTAGTCGTGTAATTGCATTACGTTTGGGTTGTGGTAAAGCCGTACCTGCTTATACCGTGCAACGGAATTGTGCTTCAGGTATGCAAGCTTTAGATAGTGCAACTTTAGATGTCGCTTGTGGGAGATATAATTTAGTATTAGCAGGTGGTACAGAGGCGATGAGTCAAGCTCCTCTACTACTTAGTCGCGAAATGACTGCTTGGTTGGCTAAATGGAATTTAGCCAAAACTTTTGTAGCTCGCTTAAAACTACTGAGTCAATTTAAATTAAAGTATTTAAATCCTGTTATAGCCTTATTACATGGTTTAACCGATCCTATTGTGGGTTTAGCAATGGGCCAAACAGCAGAGGTTATTGCGCATCGTTTTGGGATTACCCGTGAAGAAATGGATGAATTTGCTTTACAAAGCCATCAACGTTTAGCGGCGGCGCAAGATGCCGGAATTTTTAAGGATGAAATCAATCCGATTTATGATAAACAAAATCTTTATTATTCTTTCGATAATGGTTTGCGTCGTGATACGAGTTTAGAGAAATTAGCATCACTTAAACCTTTTTTTGATAAACCTTTTGGATTTGTTACAGCAGGAAATAGTTCTCAAGTTACTGATGGTGCCGCCTTTTTAATTTTAGCAAGTGAAGAGGCAGTACAGAAATATCAGCTGCCAATTTTAGCGCGCATAGTGGATGTGGCTTGGGCAGGTGTTGATCCGAGTGAAATGGGTTTGGGTCCTGTACATGCCGTAGCAGCGCTTTTAAAAAAACAAGCACTTACTTT
Organism: Rickettsiella endosymbiont of Miltochrista miniata; assembly: GCF_964031245.1. Taxonomy (NCBI): domain Bacteria; kingdom Pseudomonadati; phylum Pseudomonadota; class Gammaproteobacteria; order Legionellales; family Coxiellaceae; genus Rickettsiella; species Rickettsiella endosymbiont of Miltochrista miniata. Next base: position 1,302,414 of record NZ_OZ035017.1, on the reverse strand, counting down.
TAAAGATATCGATTTTTGGGAAATTAATGAAGCATTTGCAGGTCAGGTTTTGGCATGTTTAGCTGCCTGGCAAGATACTGATTATTGCAAAAATCAGCTGAGTTTAACTGAAGCTTTAGGCAAGCTAGATCAATCAAAACTTAACATAGATGGTGGAGCGGTTGCTATGGGTCATCCAGTGGGAGCTAGTGGCGCACGACTTGTTTTACATTTGGCACATATCTTAAAAAGAAAACAAGCACGTTTTGGTGTGGCAACACTTTGTATCGGTGGCGGACAGGGTGGAGCGTTGTTACTTGAAAATACCGATATATACTCATAGCAATTGGATTTTTGGCAAGGCGCCGCGAAAATGAAGCAACCGGAGTGTATTCAAAATACATGAGGATTGCGAGTTGAGCGGTAACACAGGCAAAAATTCAAGTGCGAAGAGTATAACTAAAACTGGAGCACTTTGATGAAAGTAGGCTATTTAAATTGGCAATTGCAGCAAAAAGAACAAATTCTTTGGCTGTATTTTGATAAAAAAAATAGCTCTAGCAATAACTTGGATAAAAATGTATTAGCAGAATTAAGTTCGATCATCAAAGAGGTAACTCATAATGAATCGGTGCAAGGTTTAGTAATTACCTCTGCCAAAACAAATGGTTTTATTGTAGGTGCTGATATTCAAACCATTAGAAAATTAAAAACTAAGGAAGAGATCTTTGCTTTTATTCGACAAGGCCAAAAGGTATTTGATGAATTAGCAGCACTTAATATTCCCACGGTAGCTTTGATCAATGGTTTATGTTTAGGAGGCGGTTTAGAGCTCGCTTTAGCATGTGATTATCGTATTGCGATTGATGAGGATAAAACACGTTTAGGTTTACCAGAAGTCTTATTGGGGATACACCCGGGTTGGGGAGGAACGGTACGTTTACCACGTTTATTGGGAGGTCCACAAGCATTAGAATTAATTTTAACAGGAAAAACAATTTCTCCTTATGCTGCCGTTAAATTGGGTTTAATCGATCAATTGGTTCCATCGCGACAAGCTGAACGAGCAGCCTTATATTACGCTTCAGCAAAAACTAAAAAAAAGAATTCTTTTTTTGCATTAAATTGGAAAAAAATAACTAATCATCATTGGATGAGAAATATTATTACTAAAATTGTGCAACGTCGTTTAAACCTCAAAGTTAATCCTAAACATTACCCTGCGCCTTATGCTGCGCTGCATCTTTGGCAGCAGTATGGTGTCAGTAAGCAAGCATTTTTACATGAAGCAGTTTCATTAAGTGAATTAGCGCTGACTCCCACAGCGAATCATTTAATTAGAGTCTTTTTTTTAAAAGAGCGTTTAAAGAAACTGGGAAAAAAAGATTTTACATGTTTCAAACATGTTCATGTTATAGGAGCAGGAACTATGGGAGGCGATATTGCTGCTTGGTGTGCTATGCAAGGATTGTATGTAACCTTACAAGATCGTGAAGCGAAATATATTGCTCCAGCTATGACGAGAGCTTATGCATTATTCCAAAAAAGATTAAAAACACCTCGCGCTATTCAAGCTGCGATGGATAGACTAGTACCTGATTTAGCGGGTTATGGTGTACGTCGTGCTGACATTATTATTGAAGCAGTATTTGAGAATTTAACTGTTAAACAAGATTTATTTCGACAGCTAGAGCAGCAAATTAAATCGGATGCATTATTAGCTACCAATACATCGAGTATTGTTTTAGAAGATATCCAACAAGGGTTACAACACCCGGAACGTTTAATTGGTTTACATTTTTTTAATCCTGTAGCCAAAATGCCTTTGGTGGAAGTGGTGCAATCGGCAATTAGTGCGCCGGACATCGTAGAAAGGGGCTTGGCATTCGTTCATCAAATTAACCGTTTGCCTTTATCTGTAAAAAGTTCACCCGGATTTTTAGTCAACCGTTTATTAATGCCCTATTTAATGCAATCGGTACTGTTGTTGCAAACTGGAATCCCTGCGCCAGTTATCGATAAAGTGGCTGTGGATTTTGGAATGCCGATGGGGCCTTTAGAATTAGCCGATACGGTAGGTTTAGATATTTGTTTAGCTGTTGCTAAGATACTAAGTCAATCTTTAGGCAGCGTTGTTCCTGAAGGTTTAGAAAAAATGGTGGCCAATAAGGAGCTAGGGCGAAAAACAGGAAAAGGGTTTTATCGTTATAAAAAAGGCAAACCTATTAAAGAAAAAATTCCTGAAGATTATAAAGCGCCAACGAATTTAGCGGATAGTTTAATTCAGCCGATGATAGATGAAGCTAAAAAGTGTTTGGAAGAAAAAGTTGTTGCAGATAGCGATTTGATCGATGCTGGAATTATATTTGGTGCAGGATTTGCCCCTTTTCGCGGTGGTTTGATGCAATACGCAAAGGAGCAAGGTGACTTGTAGACTGTTTTTGTAATTGTAAGATTGGTATTAAGTTCCTTTTTGTAAACGTTCGATGCGTAATTCCAAGGGTGGATGACTTGAAAATAAAGCACGAAACCCACCACTTTTATGTGATATTTTTAGAGTCGATAAAGAAGGGGCGCGTGTATCTTCGGGTTCCATTGCCTTTTGTAATGCTTGTAATGCTTCAATCATTTTGTCGCGACCTGCTAACAAAGCACCGCCTTTATCAGCGCGATATTCGCGATGTCTGGAAAACGCAGCCACTAAAATACTACCTAAGAATGTAAATAGAATATCAAACACCATGGATAGCATAAAAAACATCGGCCCAGGTCCACTGATCGATCCTTCATTATTACGTCCAGCAGCTCCCACAGAGATTACATAGGCGACAATGCGCGATAAAAAAAGTGCAAAAGCATTTATTATGCCTAAGATAAGTGTCATGGTGACCATATCCCCATTCGTGATATGGGTAATTTCATGTCCTAGTACACCTTCAATTTCACCTGGATTCATTTTTTGTAGTAAGCCACTAGAGACAGCCACTAAAGAATTATTTTTAGTCGGACCTGTTGCAAAAGCATTCAGCTCAGGTGAATTATAAATACCTACTTCAGGTAAAACCTTTAATCCAGCTTTGCGTGCTAAATTATGAATAACTTCAAGGATATTTTTTTCTTCACCTACCGCAGCATTGGGATCAATAATTTTTAAATCCATACTTTTTTTTGCAATGAATTTTGAGGTAAATAGTGAAATAAAGGCCCCCGCTGTACCCCATAATGCACAAAAAATAGCTAATGATAGATAATTAATTCCGTGTGAAGTGAGATAACTATGTAACCCTAATAAATTGGTAACGATAGAAATAGTAGCAATAACTAAAATATTAGTGCCTAAAAATAACAAAATACGACTAAACATAAAAATAATTCCTCATATAGGAGATCATTTTACACAGTTTATTAAGTGTAGCAGTTAATTCATTGAAAAAGAAAAACCCCGCGGGAGCGGGGTTTTTTATGAAACTAGACGGTCGGGTTGAAAGCTTACATCATTCCGCCCATACCACCCATTCCGCCCATACCACCCATGCCACCCATATCACCACCATGAGCACCACCTTCATCCTTCTTAGGGATTTCAGCAACCATGCATTCTGTGGTAATCATGAGACCAGCGATAGAAGCTGCATTTTGTAATGCAGTTTGGGTTACTTTAGTAGGATCTAAAATGCCCATTTTTATCATGTCGCCGTATTCACCGGTTGCTGCATTGTAGCCGTAGTTAACTTCTGTACTATGCAGTACTTGATCAATAACGACATCAGGACGTCCACCAGCATTAGTAACAATCTGACGTAAAGGTGAACACATTGCATCAGCAACGATACGAATACCATGCGCTTGATCCGAGTTAATGCCTTTAAGATTTTTTAAAGCGCTTAACGCACGAATTAAAGCCACGCCACCCCCAGGAACAATACCTGCTTCAACCGCAGCACGGGTTGCATGTAGCGCGTCTTCTACACGAGCTTTCTTCTCTTTCATTTCCATCTCAGTAGCGGCGCCGACTTTAATAACAGCAACACCACCGGATAGTTTAGCTGAGCGTTCTTGTAGCTTTTCTTTGTCATAGTCAGACGTGCTTATTTTAATTTGAGCATCAATCTCATCTATTCGAGATTGGATCATGCTTTTTTCACCTTGGCCGTCGATGATAGTGGTATTGTCTTTAGTGATAACAACACGTTTAGCTGAACCTAAGTCTTCTAAAGAAGCTTTTTCAAGGTTTAAGCCAATTTCTTCAGCGATGACATTAGCTTTGGTTAAAATAGCAATGTCTTTTAGCATTTCTTTACGACGGTCACCAAAACCAGGCGCTTTAACCGCACAAACTTTGACGATGCCACGAATGGTATTGACGACTAAGGTGGCTAATGCTTCGCCTTCTACATCTTCTGCGATGATGAATAAAGAACGACCTGCTTTGGCGACACCTTCAAGCACAGGTAGCATTTCGCGAATATTAGAGATTTTTTTATCCACTAACAGAATATAAGGATTATCCAATTCGCAAGCCATGCTTTGTTGGTTGTTGATGAAGTAAGGTGAGAGATAGCCACGATCAAATTGCATACCTTCTACTGTATCGAGTTCATTTTTCAGGCCGGAACCATCTTCTACAGTAATAACTCCTTTTTTACCAACCTTGCTCATCGCCTTAGCGATAATTTCACCAATCGCTTTATCATCATTCGCTGAAACAGTACCTACTTGCGTAATTGAATGATTGTCATCACAAGGTTTCGAAATATCTTGTAATGCTTCAATTGCGGCTGTCACTGCAGCATCAATACCTCGTTTGAGGTCCATAGGGTTCATCCCAGCAGCAACAGCTTTCATTCCTTCACGTAAAATAGCTTGAGCTAACACAGTAGCAGTGGTTGTACCATCGCCTGCTTCGTCTGAAGTCTGAGACGCCACTTCTTTGACCATTTGTGCGCCCATGTTCTCAAATTTATCTTTGAGTTCAATTTCTTTTGCAACGGAAACACCATCTTTAGTAATGGTAGGAGCGCCGAAACTTTTGTCTAAAATAACATTTCGACCTTTAGGACCTAAAGTTACTTTGACAGCCTCTGCTAATATATCAACACCTCGTAGGATAGAAGCACGTGCATCTACACCAAATTGTAAAACTTTTGCAGCCATTTTATTAATTCCTCTGAATAAAAATAAGGGTTAAAATTGTGATTAATCTTTGATTAACGCCAGAACATCATCTTCACGCATGATGAGATATTCTTTACCATCAAGTTTGATTTCAGTTCCACTATATTTTCCAAAATATATTTTATCGCCTACTGTAATGCCTAAAGCCTGAATTTGACCTGATTTCAAGCGTTTACCATGTCCTACAGCGACTACTGTACCCCTAACAGGTTTTTCTTTTGCTGTGTCTGGAATAACAATACCACCTACCGATCTTTCTTCTTCTTCATCGCGTTTGACAAGAATGCGATCGTTCATAGGAACTAAATTTTCAACTAAAGGTTTTTCTAATGCAACACTCATGCAGATTTCTCCTTAAGAATTACTGTCAAAATGAGGATATTAATCAATTAACCCCTCAACTGCAGGGGTCAATCATAATGATGTTTGGTAAAGAGCACAATAAGCTAACTTTACCACACCAACACCACTTTATATGGGGAGCATGCTAAGAAAATTCAAGTCGGATGGGTTAAAACTTACTGGATTTTAACTAATTTTTTAAGTTATACGCCTCAACCTTGAAAATACGAGTCAAGCCGTTTTATCGGCGACAGGAGCGGAATGATTATTATTAAAGTTATCACGTAAGTACCATAATAAGCCCAATCCAGGCAAGCAAGTGGCTAAGGATACTAGAAAAAATGTAGGCCAATTGAAGTGGCTAACTATTAAACCTGCTAAAGGACCCACGAAAACCCGTCCGGCACCCGCTAAAGCAGAAAATAGAGCAAATTGTGTTGCAGTGTAACGATGATTGCATAAGCTCATCAGTAAGGCAACGAAGGCAATACTCGCCATGGCATTACAAAAACTGTCTATAGAAATAGCAAAAACTAACCAATGGAAATTATGTCCTACGATAGCCAGTTTTAGTAAAGCTAAAATAGCCACAGCTTGTAAAATACCAAAATAGAGTAAGGCACGGAATAAACTAATACGTGCCATTAAGACACCGCCAGCCAGAAGACCTAGCATGGCTGCAACAAAACCTACGCCTTTATTTACAAAGGCTACGGTACTCAAAGAAAATCCTAATCCGCGAATGAGAAATGGTGTGGTTAATGAAATGCTGAGTGCATCGCCAAATTTGTATAAGACTATGAACAATAAGATAAGCCAAGCCGATTTTCGACTTAAAAATTCTTTAAAAGGGTCAACAATGGCAGAATAGAGAGAAGTGGGTGGATGTTTTTCTTCTTCATCGACGGGTTCTTCACCAAACCAAGCCCCAAAGAGACCGATCGCTATTAAAGCAGCCATCAGCACATAGGTGCTACGCCAGCCTATATACTCAGCCAGCGCAAGTGCTAAGGCCCCAGAAACCAACATAGCTGCTCTATAACCCCAGCTATAAAGTGTGGTTCCTAAGCCTCGCTCGTTAGGTTTAAGAATATCTGTTCGATAAGCATCGATAGCTATATCTTGTGAAGCTGAAAGGAAAGCGACTATAAAAGCAACCGTAATTAATAAGGAAGCACTGGTGTGCGGATTTGTTAACGCCATACCAATAATGGCTATTATAAGAACCAATTGAATTAGAATAATCCAACCACGGCGTCTTCCTAAAAGAGGAGGTATCCATCTGTCAAGTAAGGGCGCCCATAAAAACTTATAGACATAAGGTTGTCCAATTAGACTTAAACTTCCAATAGCAAGTAAACTTGCTCCAGTGACAGTAAACCAAGCTTGGAGTGTGCTAGAGGTTAATGCAAGTGGTAAACCGGATGAAAAACCTAATAATAGTGTAGAAAATAGATTGCGTTTACTGAGTTTATTCGTAGACATATTTTTTCCTGAAAACAAGGGAAGAATTTTAACTTCCCTTTATCGAGGAGCTTGAGAGTTAAATGATTAACGTGCGTAGTAATCAGGATCAGCAATAATGCGAGGACGACCGCCCGCGCCATATTGTACTAATACATGTTGGCCGCGGTTAAAAGTTGGCATCGGTGCTTGTACGACTGAAATTAACGAGTTATTTTTAAGCTTAACGACATATTCAACACCTGTTTGTGTTGAAAGACCTTTTTGAATCTCATTGCCTACAAAACCACCTAATAGGGCGCCACCAATTCCACTGGCTAAACTACCTCTCCCTCCACCTATTTCGGAACCAGCAATGGCACCTAGAGCACCCCCGGCTATACCGCCGGCACCAAGCCCGCCATTTCCAGTTACTTTTACAACTCGGCTATTTGTTACCACACCCTTAACAACACGATGGACTTGTCCGGCGCCACTTGCGGTATATACATCAGGGGATAAGGAAGATGCACAACCTGCTAATAGTGATAGGCCTAGGATGGATAGTAAGCAATGGATGTGAAACTTCATATGAACCCCAATATTGATGTATTGTTCTAAGTATAACGTTTAAGTAAGAGGATTTAATAACCACTTAGCTTATTAAAAGGGTGATATTAGTAGATGCCAACTCGCACGTCAACGTATTGATCCCTTAAAACCAGCATATTCTTGCCTCAATAATTAAAAATAGCTTTGTGAATTGCAATTACCAGTATTATGACAGCACTAATAATTCACGACTACGAATAATTTTTCCTTCGAGCAGATAGTTTAAAGCAAGACGAAATAAGCGTTTTGCATCTAATAGGTGTGTAGGAGTATCCCATGACTCATGGTGCACCGCCAAAAGAGATGCGCCGGAAAAAATCGATTGCTTAGGGAGTGATTTATTTAAGCAAACCACCAAGCCTTGACTCGGAATAAATTGGTAAGACTGCTCGGGTAAAAGAGCTTCGTTAGTTTGGCTATCCTTATCCAGGTATAAAGCATAACCCAATTCAGCGAGTAGTTTTTTTTCAAACACACGTAAAGCAATAACTGGATTGTCAGATAAGCTGCACAGTGCCGTTTGATAAGCTTGGAATAAGTGTGGGTAAGGATCGTAACGATAAAGTAAACGGATTAATAGTTCATTGAGATAAAGACCACAAACTAAAAGTTTACCTGTCAAATGCGGAAGAGGAGTAGGATGGGGTTCTGCATTGAGTAAATTCATGAGATCAGTTTTTCCGCGCCAGGAAAGTAGCAGTGGTACAAAAGCTTGTAGTGATCCTCTGAAGCGTGATTTTTTTCCACGTATTCCACGCGCGCCTTTGGCGATAAGATTTATTCTACCTTGTGTGGCGGTAAATGCGTCTATCAATAAACTAGTGTCTCGATAAGGACGGGTGTGCAAAATATACGCAGCTTGTAGTTGATCGGTGTTTGACATTGGACCAGAGAAATGCTTAGTAAGCGATATTAAGTTGCCTTGTATACTCTTCGCACTTGAATTTTTGTCTGCGTTGCCGTTCAACTCGCAATCCTCATGTATACTGAATACACTCCGGTTGCTTCGTTCTCACGGCGCCTTGCCAAAAATCCAATTGCTGTGAGTATATTTTTCTTGTACAAAAAATAAACTTTAATCTTTCATGTAAGAAAACTTCCACTTCTTATGGAAATCCAGTAACATTAGCCTATATAGGCGTTTTAATAGTGCATTCATCAATATATAGGGTGAGCACTGACTAAGCAATGCCGATAACCGAGTCTAAAAAATAATCTTAGCTGAAAATGATCGCTACAACATTCTTTAAATTGATAATAGGAGCAACCCTTGGCTGAAATTATTGTTATTACATCTGGAAAGGGTGGTGTCGGTAAAACGACAAGTAGTGCTGCAATGGCGGCAGGTCTTGCCTCCCGCAAATATAAAACAGTCGTTATTGATTTTGATATTGGTTTGCGTAACCTCGATCTGATTATGGGTTGCGAGAGACGCGTTGTTTTTGATTTTGTGAATGTAATTCGCGGCGAAGCGAATATTAAACAAGCTTTGATTAAGGATAAAAGGCTTGAGAATCTTTATATTTTACCTGCTTCACAAACTCGTGATAAAGATGCCTTGACCAAAGAAGGTGTGGAAAAAGTTTTAGAAGAACTCAAAAAAGAGTTTGATTATATTCTGTGTGATTCACCTGCTGGAATAGAACGCGGTGCAACCTTAGCCATGTATTTTGCTGATACTGCTATTGTCGTTAGTAACCCAGAAGTTTCTTCTGTCAGAGATTCCGATAGAATGCTAGGAATCCTAGATAGTAAATCGAGGCGGGCTGAACTAGGTCTTGAACCAGTGAAAAAGCACTTACTCTTGACACGCTATTCTTTAACACGTGTAGAAAGAGGCGATATGCTTAGCGTGGATGATGTATTGGATATCCTATCTATCCCTCTATTGAGTGTTATTCCAGAATCGCAAGCGGTATTACGCGCTTCTAATGCAGGTGTTCCAGTTACATTGAACGGAGAAAGCGATGCGCATCAGGCTTATGCGGATGCAGTTTCTCGTTTATTAGGCGAAGAAATACCTTTTAAGTTTATTAAATTAGAAAAGAAAGGTTTGTTACGCCGTCTCTTTGGCCGTGAGGAGGTAGCGACATGAGCTTATTAAATTATATTTTTAGGAATAAACCTAAAAATACCGCGACGCTTGCTAAAGAACGTTTACAGATTATTGTATCTCATGAACGTAGAACCGATAATAATTCTGACTTTTTACCGAAATTACAGCAGGAATTGATTGAAGTCATCGCCAAATATGTTGATATTGATCAAGACCAAGTAAAAGTTGAGTTGGAAAGAACTGGAAACTGTTCAATATTAGAATTAAATATAACACTACCTAATGCAGAAATATCTATAGGTAGTGATGCTTAGTCGCATCATTCGTCGGGAATTAAACGTTTTTCTCCAGGTTTTGATACAGCCACATAAACCAGACTTGCTTCTGAAACTTTGATTTGCGTAGATTCATTCACGCCCTCTTGGTAACGTTCTGCGTAGACCTCGACTTCAATAGTTACTGAAGTTTTACCTACCGCAATAATTTTGGTATAAAAGCTTGCAATATCATAAATAAATAAAGGTTGTAAGAATTTTAATTCTTTGACAGCAACCGTAACAACCGGTCCCTTCGCGCGTTGCGCTGCAGCAATTGCCCCGGCAATATCAATTTGTGACATCAACCAACCACCAAAAATATCACCTGCTTTATTAGCATCATTAGGTCTGGTTTTAACCCGTAAGGTAGGTTCTAGCAAATTAGTCGTCATCTCTATACTCGGAAATGAAAAGTTTAAGTATAGCAAAAAATTCTTAGTAGAGTGCTTATTGATTTTTTTTCATCTTAAAATATACTCAGCTCTTATTTAATTTTAATAATAAAATTAAATAAGTTCTATTTCCATATTATTATAATTTTTAGAAAACTTATGGTTAATGATACAAATATCTATGAAGAAATAAGTAGTTCTGATGAAGAAACAACCTTAAATGAACAATTTAGTGAATTGTTGCTTAAGTTAGAAAAAGACTTAGAAAGATTAAAAGTTGACAGTGACGAGGATCTTAGTGATCATTTCAAGCAATTAGAAGGATTAAAAAAAACCGCAAGTCTACCTGTTATTGATATTAGGGACGTAACAGGATTTTTGGAAACAGATATTTTTGCATTAATGGTTGAATTACCGGAGGCATTTAGCTTCAAACCATTAACTATTTATAAATGTATGTTAAAACATGTTGAGTCTTTTCCTAAAAGTGTTTATCAAGAACATTTGCAAGTGTTACTAGATTTAAAAAGTGATGAAACCAAAGATTTACTTCTACTGATTAATGATGAAAAAAAAGAGAAAAAGCAACAAAATTCTTTGTTATTAGAAAAAGAAAGTGAATGGCAACCTTCAGTTATTAGGCCTTTTTTTTCTATATTGAGCGCAACAAAAGCAAAAAAGAGGGCTTTATTAGAAAACGATACTGTTTCGCCTAAGCGGGGCAAACTGTTAAGCGTGTCTCCTTTGGCATTAACAAACAACACTTTATCAAACCAGATCGATGATGAATGTCATAAAAATTTATTACCGCCGGGAATGAAATTGACCTAAGTATTCAATAATATCGAGTGGTGAGGAAATCTTGGCAGTGGCGGCCCACTTATTAACATCATCTTCACTATTGATGTAACCGTATAATGCAATGAGACTATACATACCGGCGGCATTAGCGGCTTCAATATCACGCTTAGCATCACCCACATAAACGCCCTGTTCGGGAAGACAAGCGATACATTTGCAGGCATGCAATAAGGGCTGAGGATGAGGTTTACTATATTGGAGTGTATCTCCGGCGATAATGCATTTAGCTTTATTAAGTAATGGGAATTTCTTTATTAATTGCTCAGTTAAAATAGCAGATTTATTAGTGACAATACCCCATGGCCATTTTTCTTCTTGTAAGTAATTAATTAAAGTTTCTACACCTGGAAATAAATGAGTGTGCACACAAATATGTTTGGCATAATAGTCGAGGAATTGTTTGCGCAAGCTAGGGAAAATTGGATCTTGTGTGTCGATCCGCAGCCCCAGCTTTAATAAACCAGCTACTCCGGAAGATATTGCCGGACGAACGTCATTAACAGATAAAGGTTTTGCTTGTTGTGAGATTAAAACGTGATTGAGGGCAGCCGTTAAGTCAGCAGCGGTATCCAATAAGGTTCCGTCGAGGTCAAAAAGTACGCCACCAATTTTTGCGTGCTTTAATATTGAGAATGGCATGACTTAAGACCGTTTTTTAAAAGCGGCAAGATAATTGACTCGGATATCTTTTCCTAAGGCATAATATTGGGTTAGAGGATTATAGTAGATACCTTGAAACTTTTGCAGCACCAAATTAGCTTGTCGGGCTGCAGTAGCTAATTCAGAGGGGCGAATAAATTTTTTATAATCATGTGTCCCTCGAGGCAAAAGTTTTAAGAAATATTCCGCACCGAGTATAGCTAATAAGTAAGAACGTGGATTACGGTTAATAGTTGAGAAAAAAATATTAGCGCCTGGCTTAGCTAAGTCACTACAAGCTTGTATGAGCGAGCTGGGATCAGGAACATGTTCCAATAGTTCCATGCAGCACACGACATCAAAGGACTGACTATGTTTTTTAGCGTATGATTCTGCATCACTGAGGTAATATTCGATCGAGAGTTGATTTTCTTCGGCATGTTTTTTTGCCACTTCTATAAGGGCATCACTTTTATCGATACCAGTGACCTGTGCACCTACTTTAGCCGTTGCTTCGGTTAATATTCCTCCCCCACAACCGATATCGATTATTTTTTGACCTTTTAGAGCTTGTTGTGCCATCATAAATTCTAGGCGTAGAGGGTTGATGATATGTAAGGGCTTGCATATGCCCTCACTATCCCACCATTGCTCGGCCATAAGTGTAAATTTGTTGATTTCTGCTGAATCGCTATTAGAAGCTGACATAAAAATTAGATTGTTTTCATTGGTTTTTTGCAGGGAGCGTATTACAATGTGCTAGTTTACTTGACCCCTCATAATGTGTCTATTGGTTGTACTCAAGTGCGAAAAGAGTATATAAACAGGAGTGATGGATTTTAGGATAGCTCGCCAACTAGTATGGGGAATTTGTTATCACTCAATCTTATAGTTCAATATGAACAACCTTGCTAACCGTGTTTATAAATCGATCATAGATAAAATTTTAAGATTTGCACTACAAAAAGTGCCAAAAGAGCAATCTAAGTTATTTACTACTTTTGCCCAGCAGTATTACGCCCATACCGATTTAGAAACCTTGGAAAGTCGTTCCGCAGAAAATCTTGCGGCGGCACTTGCTTCTCATTGGAGCCTTATTTACCAACGTTTGCCTGGTCAAGCAAAGATTCGCGTTTATAATCCTAGCTTTGAAAAAGATGGTTGGGAAAGCAGATATAGTATTGTTCAAATCGTTGCCGAGGATAAGCCTTTCTTAGTGGATTCCACTCGAATGGAGATCAATCGGCAAGGGTTTAATATTTTTTTCAATATTCATTTTGGTAATATAAAATTACGTCGCGATAAACAGGGGAAAGTAATAGAAGTTTTACCCTACGATGCAATAGCAGACAAACAAACTGAAGCCTTAATTTACTTAGAAATTGATAAAGAAGCGAATAGTGAAATTCTTAGTAAGCTGGCTAAAAAGCTGGAAAAGGTATTAGAGCAGGTTAGTTTAGTTGTAAACGATTGGCCCGAAATGCGATCCAGAATGCAAAGTTGTTTAAAGGAACTGGAGCAAAATTCCCCGCCTTATGATCCTGAAGATGTTACGGAATCTAAAGATTTTTTGGCTTGGTTGTTGAATGATCATTTTACTTTTTTAGGTTGCCGTGATTATGATTTGAGTAAAGATCATAAGACATTGCGCATGATCAAAAAATCAGGTTTAGGTGTATTAAGAGATGAAACGAAAAGCAAAGAAGAAAAACCTCTAACAGAGCTGCCTCCCGAAGCACGTCGTTTAGCTTTTTCTCCACAAGTACTCGTCATATCTAAGACCAATAGCAAATCGAGAGTGCATCGATCGGTTTATGCTGATTATATTGGTGTTAAACGTTTTAATGAACAGGGAGAATTAATTGGAGAAAGACGTTTTATAGGTCTTTATACTTCGACTGTTTATCATAGTGATCCACGTAGCATCCCATTAATACGGCGTAAGATACAACTAATTTTACAGAACTCTAATCTACCTTTAAAAGGCCATGCTGGAAAAGCATTACTAGATATTTTATCTAGTTTACCCCGCGACGATTTATTTCAAGCTTCAGTCAAAGAACTGACTCAATTGGCGTTAGGTATTTTACATATACAAGAACAGAGAACGGTACGTTTGTTTGTTAGGCAAGATAATTATCGACGCTTTGTTTCTTGTTTAGTTTATCTACCAAAAGAACAACTAAACACCGATCTGCAACGGCAGATGGAAAAGATCTTGGTGCGAGAATTTTCTGGTATTGAAATTGGTTTTTCGACACTGTTTGGAGATTCTAATCTAGCACGCATCCATTTTCTAATTCGCACTGATCCTAAGAAAGATTTAACCTATGATGTTAAAAAAATTGAGGCGCAGTTGGTTGAAGTCGCACGTTCTTGGAAAGAGGAATTACGTCAGGCGTTGATCGAATATTATGGCGAACAAGATGGCGGGCGACTATTACAAAAATATATGTACGCTTTTCCAAGTGGATATCGCGATACATTTCCTGCAAACATAGCCGTACATGATATTGAGCAATTAGAAAGAATCTCGTCTGAACATCCTTTGGAAATGAATTTTTATCCATCTGCAAATGAAAAGGTTGTTCCATTAAGGTTTAAGCTATTCCAAGCAGGCAAACCCATCATTTTGTCTGATGCTTTACCAGTTTTGGAAAATATGGGCTTAAGGGTTATGGACGAGTGGCCACAAGAAATTACCTTACCCGATGGTCATCGCATTTGGATTAATGATTTTGGCGTAAAACCGGTTAATATTGATGATGTAGATGTTTCACAGGTAAAAGAAATTTTTCAAGAAGCGTTTAGCAAGATATGGTCTGGGGAAGTCGAAAACGATGGTTTTAATCGCTTAATATTAGCGGGTCAATTAACTTGGCGAGAGGTTTCAATATTAAGAGCTTATACCAAATATCTCCGTCAAATCGGCGTGCCATTTAGCCAAACTTACGTAGAAACAGTGGTATCGCGTAATGCAGGTATTGCTAAAATTTTAGTTAAACTATTCAAATATTATTTTGATCCTAGTCGCCAAGATGAGTCTGGTAGCGTGACGGCTAGTCTGGAAAAAAGTTTACAGTCCGCTTTGGATGCAGTTGTCAGCCTAGACGAGGATCGCATTTTGCGAAACTTATTTGAAGTCATACGGGCTACTTTACGAACTAATTATTATCAGACCGATCACGAAAACAACCCTAAGCCCTGGTTGGCACTTAAATTAAATCCTAGTCAAATTATGGATTTACCGCTGCCAAGGCCTATGTATGAAATTTTTGTATATTCCCCGCGTGTTGAGGCAGTTCATTTGCGGGCTGCGAAGGTTGCCCGTGGTGGTATACGTTGGTCAGATCGAAGAGAAGATTTTCGGACTGAAATATTAGGTTTAATGAAGGCTCAGCAGGTAAAAAATGCAGTGATAGTTCCTGCGGGTGCCAAAGGTGGTTTTGTTTGTAAGCAATTACCAGAAAATGCCGATCGTGAAGCAGTGATGAATGAAGTGATCCTCTGCTATCAAACTTTTATGCGTGGCTTATTAGATTTAACCGATAATTTGCAAAATAATGTGGTTATACACCCCAAGGATGTGGTGCGATACGATGAAGAAGATCCTTATTTAGTCGTCGCGGCTGATAAAGGTACGGCAAGTTTTTCTGATATTGCCAATGCTATTGCTGCTGAATATAACTTTTGGCTAGGAGATGCATTTGCTTCGGGTGGCAGTGTAGGTTATGACCACAAAAAAATGGGGATTACTGCGCGCGGGGCATGGGAGTCTGTTAGAAGGCATTGTAGAGCATTAGGTTTAAATCCAGATAAAGATGATTTTACCGTGGTAGGTATTGGCGACATGTCAGGCGATGTTTTTGGTAATGGAATGCTACTCTCTCATCACATTAAGCTAGTCGCAGCATTTAATCATATGCACATATTTATCGATCCTAATCCAGATGCTGAAAAAAGTTTTCAAGAACGAAAACGATTATTTAATTTACCTCGTTCTACCTGGCAAGATTATAATGCTAGCTTGATTTCTAAGGGCGGTGGTATTTTTTTACGTTCACAAAAATCTATCGTATTGTCTAATGAAATTAAAAAATTGCTAGATATTAATCAAGATTCCATTGCGCCTGATGGATTAATTCGAGCCATATTAAAAGCCAGTGTAGATTTATTATGGAATGGCGGTATCGGTACTTACGTTAAGGCATCGAGCGAAAGAAATGCAGATGTCGGTGATAGAACTAACGATAGCTTGCGTATTGATGCCAAAGAATTACGTTGTCGGATTGTGGCTGAAGGAGGCAATCTGGGTTTAACGCAACTAGGTCGAGTTGAATATGCTTTAAATGGTGGATTAATTTATACGGACTTTATTGATAACTCGGCCGGGGTAGATTGTTCGGACCATGAGGTTAATTGTAAGATTTTATTGAATGCAGTCGTAGCTGCGGGCGAAATGACTCTTGAACAACGGAATGCATTATTAGCAGAAATGACCGATGAAATTGCCAAACTGGTTCTTTATGATAATTATTGTCAAACTCGTACTATTAGTTTAGCGGCGATGCATGCTCAGCAAGAATTAGAGTTTCATCGTCGTTATATTCAAGAATTAGAACGGCACGGTAAATTAGATCGGGCATTAGAATTTCTTCCGGATGAAAAGGCCTTATTGGAAAGGAAAGCTTTAGGTAAAGGATTAACGAGTCCGGAAATTGCCGTATTACTTGCCTATACAAAAATGTGGGTAAAGGCTGAATTACTGGAAAAGCATTCGTTAGAAGAAGACTATTTAAAGCGTGTTTTGGAGTCTGCATTTCCAAAACCCTTGCGCGGTCGTTTCTCTAAGTTTATGCAGCAACATAGCTTACGTCGCGAAATTATTGCGACTAAGATTAGTAATGCCATGGTCAATGATATGGGCATTACATTTGTTTTCCGTTTAAAGACCGAAATTGGTGCAGATATCGCTTCTATTGCACGCGCTTATGCAATTGCACATCACGTGTTTGGCTTTTCTGAATTGATCGGATTGGCAGAAAATTTAAGTGATGAGGTAGCACCTACCACTCGTTACGCTATTATGCGTCAATTTAACCGCTTAATAAGACGCGCAACTCGGTGGTTTATCTATAATTATAAAGAACAATTAACCGATATTTTAGGGATGGTCGATCGATTTAAACAGTCTATTGTTGAGTTGAATAAAAACTTACCTAATTTACTCATAGGCGAAGAACGTGAACAATGGGAAAGAAATGTCCAGGGACTTATCGAAGCAGGTATATCTGAAGATATAGCTAAGCGTATTGCCAATGTGGATCATGAATATGCCTTATTAGATATTATTGATGCAGCCCAGAAAAATAATTTGGCCTTACAAGATGTAGCCGAACTATATTTTATGGTAGGCGAAAAGTTTGGTTTTACTTGGCTGCGATCCCAAATTATGAAGATAACGATTGAAACTTTATGGGATAATTTAGCTAGAGTGATCTTATTGGATGATCTAGACACTCAACAACGTCATTTGACCGTCATTATTTTACAATGTGTTGTTGATAAAATGGGTAATAATGAAATCTGCTTGGAACAATGGGAAGCAGACAATCAAGATTTTATTAAACGCTGGGAACAATTTTTAGCGGATTTACGTAGTACGGGTGAATTAAAATTAATGATGTTTTCAGTGGTGATTCGAGAATTAGTCAGTATGGTTGATGCCGCTAATGTTTCTAAAGTAACAAACTAGACAATAGTTTGTTACTTTAATCGTTCTTTCCAAAATAATTTTTTTAAAAAATTATTCTCTATTTAGATATAAATATAAAAAATTTTAATTAAATAATAAAATTTAAATATTTATCCTAAATTTAACTCATCAAAAACTTTATTTTTTAAATACTTTTAATATGTTTAAAATGGTAATATAATTTACCTTGTGTGAATTCTTACAACAAAAATGGAATAAAAAAAATGTTAATTCTTTCTACATTTACTTCGGATTATCTTCAAAAACCTCTTCAATATTTACTTAAAGATTTTAGCTCAGAGACAGTAGATATAAAATATACCGATACGAATTTACCGATATGGCTGACGCAATTACACTCAAGTGAAGAAAAAAATCAAACTATTACCATTTTGTTCAGATTAGTTGATCTTGCTGATGATAATAAAAAAATAAATGAGTCCGATTTAAAAGAAAACCTAAGTAAACTTGTTAAACAAATTATTGAATTAAAAAAAATTAAAAAACAATCACTCATAGTTACATTATGTCCAAGTCCAGATCATTTTTATGATAAAGAATTTAAAGATTTAGAAAATTACTTTTTGGAAGAAATGCAGACTAATAAAATTCATACCTTATCACAGTTAGATATTTACCAGCATTACGCATTTTCTGATTTTGATAACAAGGTGGAATATGAGACCCGTATTCCTTATATCTTTGAATTTTATGTTGGGTTGGCTTGTTTAATAGCTAGAAAGTTGCATTGCATTAAACAACAACCCTATAAAGTTATAGTAGTAGATTGTGATAATACCTTATGGACAGGAGTAGCAGGCGATATTGGGCCAAAAAATGTAAAAATTGAAGAACATAATCGTGACTTACAAAAATTTTTAGTTGAGCAAAAAGAAAATGGAGTATTTATTTGTTTATGTAGTAAAAACGAAGAAGAAACTGTAAACAGCGTTTTTTCTCTTAAAGAAGAAATGATATTAAAAAGGTCTGATGTGGCGATTAAAAAAATTAATCGAGATGCTAAATCTAGCAATATCAAAGCGATCCTGAATGAATTAAAGCTCGCTAATGCGAAAAATGCTATGTTTATTGATGACTCAGAAAGAGAAATTGATGAAGTAAGCCAAAACTTGCCAGAGATTTTTTGTGTACTGATGCCGCAAACAATCGATGAATTTAATAAAATCTGGTCATTCGATATTAATGAATACTTATCCATTACACAAACAGATAAAGATAGGTTGAAATTAATTCAACAAGAAGAGGCTTTGAAGCCGTATTTCTCTCAAATTAAGGATCCTATCGAAAGTCTTAAAGCTAAACGAGAGAAACAGCGTTTAGTTATTAGTAAAGTAAATAAAGAAAGTGAAGCTGAAATACTAGCAAGAGTTGAGCAAATACCAAAAAGAACTAATCAATTTAATTTATTTCCTTTTTCCGAAAATCCTGAAAAGGAATGGAATTTAGAAAGTTTGATTAAAAGTGATCAAATAGATTGTTTTATTGCTACGATACAAAATAAACCAAATTCTGTAGATAAAAAAGTTGGAGAAGATGAGGATTTAATTCGGGGCGATTTAACTGCTTTAGCCGTTTGTAAAAGTTATAGCGACTATTTATTAGTGAATGGATTTTTTCTGAGCTGTAGAAATACCGGATTAGAGGTTGAGTATGTCCTTGCGAAGCAAATTGCTATTTATGCAGAATCGAAAAAATTAGATAAAATTAAATTTAAATTTAAAAAAACAGAAGTAAATAAACTAGCCGAAAGCTTTATAGATATTCTGTGCCAAGAAACTAACAAATATTCTGTAGTAAGGTTTTTATTAAAAAATGCCAAGAAAACTCCATCGATCCAATCTTTTCTTTTTTATTTTTTTAAAAGAATTGGTATTTTACCTGTCGATTTTAATAAAGCCATGGGTAAAGAAATTATTTTTGAATTTTCTGTTAATTCTTTAATTCAATTAGATCCATATTTACTGATGCGTAATACGATAGAATTAAATGCAGTGAATAATAATATTGCAAACCAAAGATTAATAAATTACAAGGACTTAGGGAATGCCAAATTATATTTACCTGATCTACAAAATGAAGCAGGAAATATTCAATATTTAGTAGAAAAATTTATGACGGGATGTCAAAAAACTAATGATTTAACTCAAATGTTGATTGATCAAATAAAGTTTCTGATGACGGGTCAAGAAAAGAGTGAAAAAATATTTGATATTCCACTAGATACTCCCTTGCTTTGTTTAGGATTAAAATCACTAGAACTGACTTGCTTAAGCGGAAGTATATATAAAAACCTAGGTGTGAAAGTAGATATGAATGTGTTACTTAGTCCAGAAACGACCGCGTCAGTTTTGTTAGAGTATATTAATCAACAAAAAGGCAAACAGATTGTTTTTGATAAAGAACCTTCATTAGCGGAACTTAATCCAACTTGTTTGAAAATTTCCGCACAGGAGGAAAGAATTTTTTCTGCTGAGCAAAGCGAAGGTGTGAAAAGTAGCTCTAGGTTCCATATGCTAGCCTGTTTTTTGGCTTACGAGTTAAATTCTGATCTTTTTAAGAATGCTTATGAAAGAATGATTCAATTTTACGACGTTTTTGGTTTTTATTATTCGATTGTTGATGGTCATTTAAATAAATCCGTTTTACCACCAGAAAAAAGAAAAATTCACTTTTATGGTGAAAAAATAAACGGTGAATTTGAGTTAATGGATATAATTCGAAAAAAAACAAGCGAACCTTTGGCTATGATTAATTCTAATGAGCTTATTAGAATTTTCATTTTTGAAAATGATAAAAAATACTATATTTTGTTTCATATTCATCATTGTATTTTTGATGCGTTCTCATTGAATCTATGTTTAGAGACCTTGTCTAAATTTTATAATGCAGAATTGAAATCAATCTCCTTAGAATTAGCGAAACCTTTATCCTATCAGAACTTTATAACCTACCAAAATGATAAAATTTATAATGAAAATTATCAACTCGAAGCTAGACAATTTTGGTCTCAACATCTTTCGATATGCGAAGGTGCAGTAGAAATCCCCTCTGATAAGGAAATTGTTTTGAATTTTAAATCAATTACCGAACTAAAGGCCAATCGATATCCCTTTGAACTTTCTCAACAAGATTCTGAATCATTAAATGCGCTTGCTAGTAAAAATGGAGTGACTGTTTATAGTGTGATAATTAGTTTGTTTAGTATTTTAGTAGCTAACTATACATATAATGAAAGGATACCTATTACTACAGCTACTTCGGGAAGGGAGGCGCTTTTTCTGGATACGCCAGGTTTTTTTGTAAATTTACTCATCCATGCATTTGATTTAAAAGCAAACAAAACCTTCTGTGAATTTATTGTTGAAAATCATAAAAATCTTATTACTGGAATTAAATTTCAAGATTTCTCTTCATCAGAAATCCAGAAGTTTATTCTTCATAATACATCTCAAAATGTTGCTGTTGTTTTTCAAAGCAATGAGATTCCTAAACTTGTATTAAAAGATGAAACTGCTGAATTAGTTGTGCCTAAATCTAGTATATTAGATCTAAGAGAGCATTGTCGATTTAGCCCTTTGACTATGTTTATACAGGAAGTTCGGGGAATATATACTTTCACTTTTGAATATGCTGAAGCCAAATATACTGAAGATTTTATAAAAAATATTGCTAACAACTTTCTTCATCTTATTCAAAATGTTTGCGGAAATCCTAATCAAAGGTTACATGATATTTCCGTTGTTTGTGATGAAGAACGCGAGCAATTAATTACCTTAGGTAAAGGTCCGAAACTTAATTATGCTGAAGACGATAATCTAGTAAAAAAATTTCAACAGATAGTTAAAAATTCTCCTCTTAATAATCATGCCCTCTGTTACGGTGAGATACGTCTTAGTTACAAAGCGGTGGATCAACAATCAACGAATTTAGCACATGTTTTAATTGTAAAAGGCGTAAAATCAGGAGATTTTGTTGGGATTTATTTAGAAGCAAATCATTTATTTTTTATAGCTGAATTGGCGATATTAAAAATAGGAGCTGTTTTTATTCCACTTTCCAAAGAAGATCCCTATGATCGTCTAAAATCCATTATTGAAGACGCCAACATTAAATTTTTTATCGTAGATAATGCAACCAAAGGTTTGTTTGATACAGATTTTCAAGCACGCACATTAATTCCTATTCATTTTGCTGAATGTGCTAGTTTGGATAGAGATCTCCCTCCGTTGATTAAAACAAGGGAAGATAGATTCTGTATACTATATACATCTGGTTCTACTGGAAAGCCGAAAGGGGTTATACTGCGGGAAAAAGGAATCTTCCGGGTTGTGGAATCATCAGGGTTTGTAAAGGTTTTGCCTGAGGATAAAGTAGCACAAACCGCAAACCAAGCCTTTGATGCCGCGCAGCTCGAGTGTTGGCTTGCTTGGAATAATGGGGCTTGTTTAGTTCTTTTTGATAAAGAAACTATCTTAAATACTGACTCATTACAAAGTAAGCTAACTGATGAAAAGATTACTCATATGTGGTTAACAGCAGGGTTATTCAATATACATGCCAATATTAAATCGGATTTGTTTAACAGTTTAAAATATTTAATGGTTGGAGGAGATGTCGTTTATAAAGACAGCATCGCAAAAATTTTAGAATTCGAAAAATCTCCTCTCATTATCAATGGATATGGCCCTACCGAGACAAGTATTTTTGCATTGACCTATACTTTTCATAAACAGACACTTAAAAATTTTGTTACATCTCCGATTGGGATTCCTATTAATAACACGACATTAAAAATATTAACTTCATTAGGAGGCTTAGCTCCAATCGGTGCTATAGGCGAATTATTAATATCTGGAGATGGTGTGGGAAGTTATTTAAACTTACCAGAGTTAGAAAAAGAACGATTTATTGGTAACCCAGAACTAAGAAAATTTCTAACAGGTGACTTAGTCAAATTTGATTCAAAATATCATCAAATAATGTTTGTGGGTCGAGCAAATAAACAACAAATTAAAATCAATGGAAATCTTGTTTCTTTGGAAGAAGTTAGAAAAAATTTATCGAAGCACCCGGCGATTAAACAAGCTGAAATTATCATTAAAAAATTAGATGGGTTTAACCAATTAATTGCTTTTTATATCTTGCATGAAAATGCTACTAAGCCTACTAACCAAGAGGTTCGTAATTTTCTAAAAGAAAGCATATCTTCTTATATGATTCCGGTCTTTTACTGCCAAGTGGATATTTTTAAGACGAATGCTAATGGAAAATTAGATGTAAAATGGCTTGAAGAATATCAATTAAAGACAAATGATAATAATTTTTCTAAAGAAATAGTAGGGAATGAGAAAAAGTTATTAAAAGTATTTAAAGCAGAGTTGTCTTATTTTCCAAATGATATAGAAGCTGATTTTTTTGCTTGGGGTTGTAGCTCTATTCAAGCGGTATCATTAGTTAACAAAATTAATAATACATTTAAAGAAATTAATTTGCGTCCTAGTGATTTATATGAGAATCCAACGGTTGCCCTCTTGACTAATTTAATCAAAAAACCCAAGGACAATATAAAAAAAACGGTACTTCGTTTATTAAAAAATGGTAATGGCAGCTTACCAGCCATAGTATTTATCCATCCTGCGGGAGGAGGCATAAGTTGCTTTAATAAGTTACTTGAAAAGGTTACATTTGGTAATTCTTGCTATGGTATCGAAGATCCATTCCTAGATAACAGGGGGTTAAAGTTACTAAGTATGGAACAGATGGCGAGAAATTACTATTATGACATTACTAAAACATTGCAAAGACCTATAGTTATCGTGGGATTTTCTTTTGGGGGTTTATTAGCGTTGGAAATCGCTAAACTATTTGAGACTCAATCCGAAAATAATTATTTATTTGAAGTAGTGTTGTTGGATACATGGGTCGTTTCATGCGCAAGACAGACAACCAAAGATAAATTAATTAAAGACGTATTAGCCCATTGTGCGAAGCAAAGAGATAAAGCAAATGTTGGGAGTTCAGCTAAAATAATGGTTGATTTGAAAAAATTATGTGAACATCATCAAGAAATTGGGTTTGAATTTACACCCGAGCAACTTAACTTAACGTACGTAACCTTATTTAAAGCTACAAATTTAGATGATAAGTTTTCGGATATGAACAAACAGGACCCGGATAATTTTGTGAAGAAATTTTCGAATGAAAAATTATTTAAAAAAATTGCAATTCCAGCATCTCATTTTGATTTATTGGAAAATTCAGATAATAATTCTTTATCCCAATCTTTCTCTGACCATATAAAAGAAATTACTCAAAAAATAGATTCTAAAAAATGTAGTAGTAAAAGCAGGAGTAATAGCTCTATGCTTTTTTATCATCCTCTAGCTGAAAATAATTTTGAACCTACTTTTTCACAACAAAGATTCAAACAATAAACTTAAGGATATTATTTTTTAGGAATTTATATATGAAGCTTCAAATTATTTTAGATGCATTACCTTTTTCGGTCTACTGGCTGGATAGTAAAAAAAAGCTTTTTGTAGGAGGTAATCTACATTTTTTCTCTTTATTAAATATTGGTTCTTTAGCAGAATTGATTGATAAGCCGATATCAAATATTTTTGTGAGTGATTATTTAAGAATAGCTAACGATTTATTTAACAAAAGTATTAAAAATAAAGGTAAGAGTTTTTCTGCTATTTATCATAAAGTTTCGAATGATCATGGGGATTCTGTATTAATTCAATGTGTTTCAATTACATCCAAAAAAGAATCGATCACTATCTTTAGTGAAATTAACCCATCTCTCAAGGATTTTAACCAATATTTATGGGAAGAAAATGAAAAGCTAACTATTTATTTAAATAACATCATTGAAAATGTTCCGGCCAGTCTCTATTGGAAAGATACCAATAGCGTAATTTTGGGTGGGAGTAAATTACATACCGAGCTAACTGGTTTTTCTGATTCAAAAGCGGTTATCGGCAAGACAGATTTTGATTTTTCTTGGAAAGATCAAGCAGAAAGGATACAAGAAAATGACCGTTTTGTGATGCAAAATAATCAAATGGTAAGTTTTGAAGAAAGAGCTAAGTTATCCGATGATAGTATGCATATTTTCTTGACCCAAAAATCACCTTTAAGGGGAAAATTTGAAAAAATAATTGGTGTCCTAGGAGTCTCAATTGATATTACCGAGCTTAAAAATACTCAAAAAAAATTAAAAAAATCGAAATTATTAGCCGATGCGGCTAATCAAGCTAAAACTGAGTTTCTTGCGAATATGAGCCATGATATCCGAACGCCTTTAACAGGCATCATTGGTTTATCGCAGTTACTTGAGGAACGTTTAAAAATAGTGGAAAATAAAAACGACTTGGGTTTAATGCATAAAGCTAGCCAGCAGTTATTAAATTTGCTTAATAATGTACTTGATGTTGCTTCTTTAGAAAATGCAAACGAAGCCCAGCTTAAGGTAAATAGTTTTTCTTTGCAGGATTTAGTAGAATCTTTAAAGGATTTATTATTGCCATCAGTAAAAACTAAAGGACTTACATTGCAGGTTAATTTAGATGTTTCTATCACAGAAAACATAGTAAGTGATCAAAATAAGCTCGAACGTATTTTACTCAATTTAGCGACTAACGCGATTAAATTTACTGAGAAGGGCACAGTGGTTGTAACCATTAAAGAATTAGAATCATTACCACAACAAGTAGATGGCGTGTATATTGAATTTACCATCTGTG
Source organism: Rickettsiella endosymbiont of Miltochrista miniata (assembly GCF_964031245.1). Classification (NCBI taxonomy): domain Bacteria; kingdom Pseudomonadati; phylum Pseudomonadota; class Gammaproteobacteria; order Legionellales; family Coxiellaceae; genus Rickettsiella; species Rickettsiella endosymbiont of Miltochrista miniata. Next base: position 1,277,074 of record NZ_OZ035017.1, on the reverse strand, counting down.
ATACAGGAATAGGGATTCCCGCCGATAAATTGACGTCTGTGTTTGACCCTTTCTTTCGAATAACTCCTAGTTTTGCAAATACTGATCAAACTCAAGGATATGGTGTCGGCCTTCATATTGTGAAAAAATTTATTAATTTATTAGGTGGTGAGATACAAGTAAAAAGCGAAATTGGTGTTGGAACAAGCTTTACTTTTACCTTATTTATGAATTTGGCCAAAAAAAATAAACTTATAAAATTTAAAAATAAAAACTCTGAACCTTTTGTCTTTTTGGAAACCAATAAATTAGTTGAAGCAAAAAAGCTGCAATCGGAACAGGTGCAACTTCCAAAAAAACCCATTAAAAAACACATTTTGTTGATAGAAGATGATCTTTTAACAATTAAATTCTCTCAAGAGCTGCTGACGCAGGCTGGATACAATCTGACGGTAGTATCTACCATGCAAGAAGCTTTACCGTTTGCAAAAAATCATAAGTTTGATTTAATCATTGCCGATTTGGGTTTGCCTGGACTTAGTGGCAATGAAATTGCCGTGTTATATCGTTATTGGGAACGTATTAACCAAAAACCGTTGACTCCAATTATTACCTTAACGGCGCATGGAGAGGGAAAATTTAAAGAAGAATGTTTAGCGGCGGGCATCAATGAAATTTGGCTAAAACCTTTGACTAAAGAAAAAATAAAAAAATTAGATAAGTATTTTCAAGATAAAAAAATCAATGTGATTGAATTTAATCCCGCGCTAAAACAATCAAAGCCTACTAAACATGAATATGTTGAGGAAAATAACTTAACCATAGAAAAAGCCAATTTACTCGATATTATAAATTCATATCCTATATATGATAAAACCATTAGTCTCCAAAATTTGAGTGGAAATATAGATTTGTTTAATGAAATTATTGAAATGTTCAAACAATCTATCCCGGGACATCTCCAAGAGCTTGAAAAGACCTATCAGGTAAAAGATTGGGAAACCATTGAAAACATAGTGCATAAAATAAAGGGCGGAGCCTGTTATGCAGGCGCAGTCAGATTAAATTATGTATGTAAAAATTTTTTACGCTGCTATTTAACAGGTCAAACTCAACAATTAGACACACTGTATTCGTATTTAATCTATAGCTTAAAAGAAACCTATAAAGCACTGGAGTCTTAGGGCTTAGGACCGCCGGTAATTTTTCTTGCAGAACACTAGAAATTTATTAAAGCTTTCTTTTCAAATTAACTATGGCAAAATACAAGGTTTCTGCGGCTCATATCTAGTTTACTCACAGCAATTGGATTTTTGGCAAAGGCGCCGTGAGAATGAAGCAACCGGAGTGTTTAATATGCATGAGGATTGCGAATTGAGCGGCAACACAGACAAAATTCGAGTGCGAAGCGTATATGCCATCCTTTATCCACCTGCATTTACATACAGAATACTCTTTGAGTGATGGTTTGGTTCGTATTGATAAGCTAGTTGCTAAAGCTGACGAGTTATCGATGCCAGCTATTGCGGTGACAGATCTATCTAATTTATTTGCAACAATCAAATTTTACCAGGCGGCGATTAAAAAAGGCATTAAACCTATAGTGGGAGCTGAATGTCGGATAAAGAATGACCAATTTCCCGATCAAGCATTTCAATTAATCTTACTTTGTCAAAATCAACTTGGTTATCGAAACTTAATTCAATTAATTTCGCGTGCCTACTTGGAAAACCAACAGGAAGGCAGGCCAGTTCTCCAAAAAAATTGGTTTGCAAATTATTCTGATGGCTTAATTGCATTATCAGGAGCAAGAGAAGGTGATATTGCATCTTGTTTAATGAAAAATAATAAGCCATTAGCAGCCGAAGTATTACAGTCTTGGCTAAGGTTATTCCCTAATCGTTTTTATTTGCAGCTGCAACGTTTAGGCAGATCCTTAGAGGAAGAATACATCGGGTCGGCTGTAGAACTAGCAAAAGAATATAGTGTACCAGTGGTTGCTACCAATGAAGTTTGCTTCATTGCTGCTGAAGATTTCGACGCACATGAAGCTAGAGTCTGCATTAATAGTGGCTATACCTTAAATGACCCTAAGCGGCCCAAGATTTATACCGATCAGCAATACCTGCGTTCTATAGAAGAAATGGTGGCTTTATTTGCCGATATTCCATCGGCATTGACCAATTCAGTGGAAATTGCCAAGCGTTGTAATTTAGAAATTGAATTAGAGGCATCTTTTTTGCCTAATTTTCCTATTCCGGCAGAAATGAATGCAGAAAATTTCTTGATAGAAGAAGCCAAGCAGGGTTTGGTGCAATGTCTAGAGAAACGCGCTAAAACTTTTCGTTTATCTCAACCCAAGAATATCGAGTGCAAGTTAGTAACAACCACTGAAAAGGAAGACACGAAGAAACTGTGTGCTAATTCTGATGAAGTTGAAAAAATTTATTTTGAGCGATTGCATTCGGAGCTCAAAGTGATCAATTCCATGGGTTTTGCAAGTTACTTTCTTATTGTGGCGGACTTTATTCGTTGGGCCAAGAAAAATCAAATACCTGTCGGGCCTGGTAGAGGTTCAGGAGCGGGTTCTTTAGTAGCCTATGCATTGCAAATTACTGGTTTAGATCCTCTGCAATATGACTTACTTTTCGAACGTTTTTTAAATCCAGAACGTATTTCTATGCCGGATTTCGATATTGATTTCTGCATGGAAGGACGGGATAGGGTTATTGATTATGTAACAGAACGTTATGGGCGTGATGCGGTTTCTCAAATTATAACCTATGGAAGTATGGCTGCCCGCGCGGTAGTCAGAGATGTGGGACGTGTTCTAGGTTATCCCTATGGCATGGTGGATAAAATTGCCAAGTTAATTCCTTTTGAGTTAGGTATTACACTCGAAAAAGCGCTCGATCAAGAAGATGAACTCAAACATCGTTATGCAAACGAGGATGAAATAAAAGTATTAATCGATTTAGCGAAGAAATTGGAAGGACTGGTGCGTAACGTCGGTAAACATGCGGGTGGGGTGGTGATTGCACCTTCCAAACTGACTGATTTTACGCCGCTCTATTGTGAGCCAGGGGGAATACACTGCATTACCCAATTTGATAAAGATGATATTGAAAAAGTTGGTTTAGTTAAATTTGATTTTCTGGGCTTGCGGACGTTGACTATCATTGATTGGGCTGTACAAGCAATTAATGCAAAAAAACCACCAGGAGAATCTTTACTAGATATCACAGCCATCCCCATAGATGATGTGAATACCTTTGCGCTATTAAAAGCTTGTAAAACTACCGCGGTATTTCAATTAGAGTCTCGAGGAATGCGAGATCTTGTTAAACGATTAGGTCCAGATAGTTTTGATGAAATTATTGCTTTAGTTGCTTTATTTCGACCAGGGCCTTTGCAGTCGGGTATGGTTGATGACTTTATTAATCGTAAACATGGACGTGCACAGGTTCAGTATGATCACCCTTTTTTAGAGCCGATATTAAGTCCTACGTATGGAATAATTTTGTATCAAGAACAAGTGATGCAAATTGCACAAGTACTAGCAGGTTATACTTTAGGGGCAGCTGATTTATTGCGTCGTGCTATGGGGAAAAAGAAAGCAGAGGAGATGGCGCAACAAAGAACGATTTTTATTAAGGGTGCAGAACAGAAAAGCATAGAGTCTCGTTTAGCGAATCAAATCTTTGATTTAATGGAAAAATTTGCAGACTATGGATTCAATAAATCACATTCCGCGGCATATGCTTTAGTTTCTTATCAAACAGCATGGTTAAAGACACATTATCCCGCGGAATTTATGGCGGCAGTATTATCATCCGATATGGATCATACCGAAAAGGTAGTCACCTTTCTTGAAGAATGTCGTTTGATGAAATTGAATATATTGCCACCCGATATCAATCATAGCGACTATAAATTTACCGTAGATGATACTACAGGCTCGATACGCTATGGTTTGGGTGCTCTTAAAGGTTTAGGTGCTGGAGCAATAGAAATGCTCATAGAACAACGTCGGCAACATCCATTTAGTGATTTATTTGATTTATGTCATCGTGTCGATTTGCAAAAAATAAATCGTCGAAGTTTAGAAGCCTTGATCTTTTCAGGTAGCTTAGATGGTTTTGGTTTAAACAGAGCGAGTCTTTTGGCCAATATAGAAGCCGCTTTACAAGCAGCTGATCAGAAATCTTTGGCGAAACTTTCTGGCCAACAAGATTTTTTTGGTCTAGATATGGTTTCTCAGTCAAGTCAAATGGTGAATCATGATGATTGGCCAAAATTGCAACGCTTACAGGCTGAAAAAGAAGTCTTAGGGTTTTACTTAAGTGGTCATCCCTTAGAAAATTATGCTAAGGAATTGTCGTATTTTATTACTACATCTTTAAATGAGTTAACTGCCAAGGCGGGTCATCACATGACCATTGCAGGTTGGGTACTGTCTATTCGTTCGCTATGGACTAAACGCGGTGATCGTATGGCGGTAGTTAATTTGGAGGATGCCAGTGGTCGTTTAGAAGTAACCTTGTTTAGTGATACCTATGCTAAATATCGTGAAAAATTGAATAAAGATAAGCTATTAATCATTGAAGGAGAGATCCAACGCGATGAGTATACAGGTAATACGCGAATATTAGGGAAAAAAATTTTAGATATCACTGAAGCACGTGAAAGTCACGCGAAAAACTTAACGATTAAGCTATCTCAGCCTGTCATTAATCCTAGTCTACTTGATGGTTTACAAAAATTAATGATCAATTTTTGTCCAGGACTATGTCCAACCCGTATCGCTTATTATCATCCTGAACTAAGTACAGAAGTTTATTTGAGTTTGGGAAATAATTGGAGAGTGAAGCCCGCTGATGATTTATTGAAGGCTTTACGGGAAAGCTTTGGTGAAGAATCTATTAGTATTCAATATTAATTTTAATAATACAGAGAATTAGGCGTTTTGCGAAAAGCGCTTAGCAAAAGAAGAATTTAAGCGTGATCGGATAATGGCTTACTCGTCATTGCGAGCGCGGAGCGCGCGGCAATCCATTAAAAAGCTTAATTTTTTCTGGATGGCCACGGTCTCACTGACGTTTCGGCCTCGCCATGACGCGCAATTTTTAATTTTTGTACTAGCCAAGCTAAGCAGTAAAACTGGCAGAAACACACTATATAGATTATTATCCCCTTTGATTTCTTGTATTTCTGATGGCTAAGCGATGGTTAAAAATGGGAAAGTAGTTGAAAACCAACGATTCCAACGGCAACGCGATAAACCTAGATTTACTCGTTTAAGTTCTCAATTGCCTTCAAGAGGATGGTTTTTTAAGTTTTCATTGAGTCTATTACTTGTATTAAGTTTTGTTTTATTATGGCAAAAATTAGCCAATCCTAGTTGTTTTCCTGTCAAAAATATTAAAATTAGCGGCGATTTAACTTATGTTAAGCAAAGTCATTTGCAGCAGATTATTCTACCGTTTATTGCAAAAGGTTTTTTTCGTTTAGATAGCCAAGGATTAAAAGAACAAATTTCACATATGCCATGGATAGCTAATGTAAGCATAAAACGATATTGGCCGGATACATTAGCAGTAAGCTTTATTACTAAAAAACCTATCGCTTTTATTGGAAAGCATGGCTTATTAGATGAGCAGGGTAATATTTTTATTCCAGATGGAGATTCTATAGCGTTAGACCTACCAATTTTTGTGGGGCCGTTAGGCCAACAAAAATATTTATTACAAACCTATGCCGTACTGAATCCAATGTTTGCTCAATTAAACTTAAAAATTAAATTATTAAAACTAGTGGATCAACAATATTGGTATCTGAAGTTGAATAATGGGTTAACCGTTTATTTGAGTCGAAGTCAACCTTATATACAATTAGAGCATTTGGTAGATGTTTATTCTGATGTTATCGCAAGTAAAGTATCTATGGTAGATTATGTGGATCTCCGTTATGCCCATGGTATGGCAGTAAAATTTAAGAAACGGATTTCTTAGAAAAATTATTAATGACATAAAACAGATTTTTTTCCAAATGCAGTTTTTGAGTTTATGAAAAAAGATTCGGTTCACATAAAAATAGAGTAAGAGCTATATCCTAACAATGAAGTCAAGTGATGAAGTTTGAAAAGATCTAGAGAATTTAATTGAAGGTGAAATAATATGGCAAAGAAACCGACTAAGAATTTAATTGTAGGTTTAGATATTGGCACATCTAAGGTCAATGCCTTGGTGGGTGAAGTAAAACCCAATGGTATCGAAATTATTGGTATGGGGATTTATCCTTCATTGGGATTAAAGCGAGGTGTTGTTGTTAATATCGATGCAACCGTTGATTCAATTCAACGTGCTGTGGGCGAAGCAGAAGCAATGGCAGGGTGTCCAGTTCGAAGCGTATATACCGGTATTGCTGGAAATCATATTCGGAGTTTGAATTCTCACGGAATCGTTGCGATTCAAAATCAAGAAGTAACGCATGCGGATGTTGAACGTGTTATTGACGCAGCTAAAGCGGTCGCAATTCCAGCGGATCAAAAAATATTACACATTTTGCCCCAGGAATTTATTATTGATAGCCAAGAAGGTATTCGTGAGCCAATAGGCATGTCAGGCGTGCGTTTAGAAGCTAAGGTACATATGGTAACGGGTGCGGTAAGTGCTGCACAAAATATCATTAAATGTATTCAACGCTGTGGGTTAGAAGTTTCAGAAATAATTTTAGAACAACTTGCTTCAAGTCAATCCGTATTAACAGAAGATGAGAAAGAGTTGGGTGTGTGTTTAATTGACATTGGTGGTGGGACAACCGATATCGCTGTATTTACTGAAGGGGCCATACGTTTTACATCCGTTATTCCGATTGCCGGTGATCAAGTCACGAATGATATTGCCGTTGCATTAAGAACGCCCACACAAAGTGCGGAGCAGATTAAAAGAAGACATGCCTGTGCTTTGCCTGAATTAGCAAACCCAGATGAACTTGTCGAGGTATCTGGAGTAGGCGATCGTCCCGGACGCACACTGACTAAACGTGCTTTAGCTGAAGTTGTGGGGCCACGCTATGAAGAGCTCTTCCATTTAGTGAAAGCAGAATTATATCGTAGTGGTTTTGAAGAGTTTCTTGCAGCGGGAGTGGTATTAACGGGTGGTGCTTCTAATGTCAGTGGTAGTGTCGAATTAGCAGAAAAGATTTTTAAGCTACCCGTAAGACTGGGACATCCTCAATATATTACTGGAAATAACGAAGTAACGACGAACGGGATGTATGCGACCAGTACGGGCTTACTATTATATGGCTATCAACAACAATGCGAACAGCGAAAACCTAATGTTTTATTTGGTAGAAAAATAGCACGTATAAAAAATTGGTTATGCGAAAATTTTTAAAAAATACTGAAATCCTTAGGAGTTAATTATGAGTGCTAAATTTGATGCGCACAATCCCCCATTGCAAAATGCTGTCATAAAAGTCGTTGGTGTTGGAGGCGGTGGTGGTAATACGCTGGAACATATGTTGGCACAAGATATTCCAGGAGTAGAGTTTATCTGTGCAAACACGGACGCCCAAGCGTTAAAAAACTCTTCTGCTAATTGTTTATTACAATTGGGTCAACAAATCACCAAAGGTTTAGGCGCTGGAGCAAATCCTGAGATAGGCCGTCTTGCTGCCGAAGCGGATAGAGAAAGAGTGAGATCGGCGTTAGAGGGAGCGGATATGGTTTTTATTACCGCGGGAATGGGTGGAGGTACAGGAACGGGTGCTGCACCGGTTATTGCAGAGATTGCCAAACAGATGAAAATTTTAACGGTAGCAGTGGTGACTAAGCCTTTTGAGATTGAAGGAAAGAAACGTTTGCGCTTGGCTGAAGAAGGAATTAAGCAACTTAGCCAGCATGTTGATTCTCTCATTACTATCCCTAATGAAAAGTTAATGAACGTTTTAGGTGATGAAGTTAGTTTTTTAGATGCATTTAAAGCAGTAGATGATGTATTATTTGGTGCCGTTAAAGGAATTGCTGCATTAATTACGCGTGCGGGGTTAATCAATGTGGATTTTGCAGATGTAAAAACGGTAATGTCCGAGATGGGGACCACCATGATGGGGACAGGTGTAGGATTAGGTTCAGACAGAGCGTTATCAGCAGCAAACGCCGCTATAGGCAGTCCATTACTAAAAGACATAAATTTAAAAGGTGCACGTGGAGTATTAGTTAATATAACCGCGGGACCGGATTTATCCATGAAGGAATTTGGGATAGTCGGTGGAGTGATTAAAGAAATTGCATCAGAAGATGCTAATGTGGTTATTGGTACAGTAATAGATCCTGGGATGAACGATGAATTGCGTGTGACAATAGTAATAACAGGTCTTGGACATCAACTTCCTACGGGTGCTGCAATGCATGAGGTAGAAGATTCAGGCCTCATTAGAGCAGCTGACGGTAGTTTAGACTACCATCAGTTAGAACGTCCTACGGTATTACGCAAGCAAGGTGTCGTTACATCGAGTAAGTCCACAGTAGATAGTACCGCAACCGATATTGAATATTTTGATATTCCAGCTTTTTTACGAAGACAAGAAGAGGTTTCTTAAGGGTGTCCAGAAAAAACAATTCAATTCAAACTTCACGTGCGCTGAAACAACGTACTTTAAAAAACGTTATTAAAGCCGCAGGGATCACTTTACACAGTGGTGAAACGGCTATTTTAACGTTGCGACCAGCTCCGATAAACACGGGAATTATTTTTCGACGGATAGATTTTAATCCTATAGTTGAGGTTCAAGCGCGGGCTGAACATGTCGGTGAAACTACCTTGCAAACTACTTTACTTAAAAATGGTGTCAGAGTGGCTACCATAGAGCATTTAATGTCAGCTATGGCGGGTTTGGGTATTGATAATGCGTACGTTGATATTACCGCTTCAGAAATTCCTATTATGGATGGAAGCGCAGGACCCTTTATTTTTTTAATTCAGTCGGCAGGTATTGAAGAGCAAAGTGCCTCAAAACGTTTTATCCGAATTAAACAAGCTATTAAGGTGACGGAAGGGGATAAATGGGCTTGTTTTGAACCCTTCGATGGATTTAAGGTTTCGTTTGAAATTGATTTTAATCATCCGCTTTTTCAAAATCGTAGTCAAAAAGCAAGTATTGATTTTTCTACGACTTCCTATATTAAAGAGGTTAGTCGCGCACGTACCTTTGGTTTTATGGCAGACTACGAAAAATTGCGTGAGGTTCGACTCGCTTTAGGTGGAAGCCTCGATAATGCGGTTGTTGTAGATGAGTATAGAGTACTGAATGAAGATGGTTTACGTTACGAAGATGAGTTTGTGCGCCATAAGATTCTTGATGCAGTGGGAGATCTCTATTTATTAGGTCACAGCCTCATTGGAGCATTTAGTGGTTATAAATCCGGTCATGCACTGAATAATTTATTATTACGTCGCTTGCTGAGCAATGCAGATGCTTGGGAATATGTGGAATTTGAAGATGAGATAAAAGCACCGCTGGTTTATCGACGTGCTTTGTTAGATGCATATAGGACTGAATAAAGCCTAATCTAAGATATTCTCTATTTTTTCTCGCAGGATAATAAATTGGCTATTTTAGCAGTTCATCCAAAGCAGCATTAGCTAAACTATCTACGCGGTCGTTTTCAGGATGGCCGCTATGTCCTTTTACCCATTCCCAGCGGATTTGATGACGTTCTGCTTGTACGGCTAATTCTTTCCATAAATCTGAATTTTTTACCGGTTTTTTATTGGCAGTTAACCAAGCTCGCCGCTTCCATTGAGGTAGCCATTCGGTAATACCTTTTTGGACATATTGTGAATCGGTACTGAGTGATATTTGACAGGGTTTTTTTACCATCATTAAAGCCTGAATGGCTGCCATTAACTCCATACGATTATTGGTAGTAGAGGTTTCTGTGCCTGAAATGGTTTTTTCTTTTCCCTGATATCGCAGGAGAGCTGCCCAGGCTCCAGGCCCCGGATTTCCTCGACAGGCGCCGTCAGTAAAAATCTCTATTTTTGGGATTTTAGGCATGATGGGCTCCTCGAGCATTGGGTGCTAAGACCTTATTATTGAGTACCGGGGGAAATTGCCAAACTAAGCCTAAGCCATTGAGTCTTTTTATTCGTTTTTCTGCAATAATCAAATAAATTCCTCCCATGTAAGGAATAAGCCAAGGCGATACCCGTTCTAACCATGCTAATTTCTTAAATAACCACAAACCGGGGGTACTGGATAAAGGGGGGCGGAATAGAAAGGTCTCGGTATGCTGAATTTCACCCCCTAAAAAATGTATCCATTGGCAAAGAGTTTGGATGGTGTGAAAACGACCCCCCCAAGCAGGGTTTTTATTGGATGAGAATAGCCGATATAGGCCCCATAAGCTGATAGGATTGATCCCTAATATAATCAAATGGCCATTGGGAGCGAGTACCCGCCAGGCTTCTGTGAGTATGGCTAATGCGGTACTTTTGTTCGTATCTAATGTATGGGGCATCAGGAGCAGATTAATACTATCATTGGCAAAGGGTAAATGAGTATATAGACTCTCTAAGTTAGAGCCATCTATTTTGTCAGTATTAGGCTTGCTTTTATAGTCAGAAGAAACCGTAATTTTATGAATAATAGGACTAGTAGATAAGCTCGAAAACGAATGTTGGCTCAACTGCAATAAGTGTCGGCCATCATAATGAGGGATTAGACTAGCTAAACGATGATCTTCAATATCCAAGTAATGCTGTTTCAAGGGGTTATATCCAGCTAACAAACAGTTAGAGTTAATTAATCGATGAATCTTAACACCTTTTTTATTATCGCATAGGTAGGTCTGGCTAAAAAGACCCTTAAAATGTAGGTTTTAACCGGGTATTTCTACTCAAAAACAATGCGAAAATGTAGGTCTTTAAGTAAGAAATCGCCTTTATAAATGTAGGTTAAAAACCTACAAAAAAGGCGTTTAATTTAGCTTTTGTAAGCCCTTTGTCTTGACCTACCTAAGGGCTCCCCGTAAGATCTTTAGTATGACTTATAAAATGCTTAAAATTTATTCTTTATTACTTACCGCACTACTCATTCTAGCAGTGGGTATCACCGCATGTGTGCAGTTTCCTACTTCTGAAGAAGGTGGAATGGGCCTCAGCGGGGCGGGTAACGATACAGATAGTAAAACCTATCAAACCGTTATTATGAAATCGACTGGTAGTAGTTTAGCGCCTCGGAATGCTAAAGCGCTTTATAGCGCCGTAGACAAGGGTACGCTTTGGGAGCCTATTCGAGCCCATTTACAATTGTCAGCTCGTGAGGAAAACCAACCTCAGGTTCAAGAGCAGATCCGTTGGTTTGCTAAAAATCCACTCTATTTAAAAGACGCGGTAAATCGAGCTGCGCCCTACATTTACTATGTGTATGCGCAGGTGAGAAAGCGTGATTTGCCTACAGAATTGGTTTTATTACCTATTATTGAGAGTGGTTATAATCCGTCAGCGACTAACTCGTCTTCAGGGGCGGCTGGTTTATGGCAGTTAATGACCGGTACCGCTAAGGGATATGGTGTACATCAAGATAGAGGTTTTGATGGTCGTCGAGATATTAGTAGCTCGACCAATGCGGCCTTAAATTACCTTACCTATTTAAGAAGCTTCTTCGGGGGCGACTGGTTGTTAGCCATAGCGGCTTACGACACAGGTGAAGGTAACGTACAGAATGCGATCCGTCATAATACGCAGCAGGATAAGAATACCCATTTCTGGGCATTGCCATTGGCATCTGAGACACGTTCTTATATTCCGCGTTTATTGGCTTTAGCTGCGATTGTTAAAAACCCAGCTAAGTATGGCGTGAGCTTACCTCCGGTCAGTGCTAAGCCTTATTTAGAGCTAGTTGACGCAAATAGCATGAGTTTAACTCGTGTAGCTAAATTAGCGGGCATGAGCGTTGCGGAATTAAAGGAATTGAATCCGGGAGTGAAAAGTAGCTCTGCTGCCATTAAACGTGGGCAGGTCGCTTTACCTATTGATAGGGTAGCTTTGTATAAACAACAATTAGTTACCGCTCCAAGCTCGAACTCTAAGGTTCAAGCTGATGATAGTAGGCTCGCTTTAAAACAGGCTGGATCAAAAGGCAAGCGTAGTTCTGCTCAGTTAGTGAGTAACCAAACTAAGCCTAGTCCGGCTACGTTGGTGAAGACTAACCCAGGTTCGCAGCAAATTCACTTAGTAAAAAGTGGAGATACGCTGGCAGGTATTGCAAAGCACTACCACGTATCGGTTAAGAAAATACAGGCTTGGAATAAGCTTGATAGCGACTTTCTCAAGCCAGGTGAAAAACTAAAAATTATGCTTTCATAAGCATAGCTTTAAAACGAAGAAATACGCAGGTATTTACTTCGTTTTTTTTTGCCAAAAAAACTAGCGATGCTTTTCACTCAAAATACTTAAATAATGAGTAAACAAATTTTTAGTTTCTGGGTGCTTTAAGGCATAGGCTATGGTTGCTTTTAAATAACCAAATTTACTTCCACAGTCGTAACGTATCCCTTCAAATTCCCAAGCATGCATCACCTCATCTTGTAGCTGGCTAGCGATGGCATCCGTCAGTTGAATTTCGCCGTTTTTTCCCATAGGTGTTTTGGAAAGATAAGGGAAGATAGTTGAAGTAAGAATATAACGACCGACCACAGCTAAATTGGAAGGTGCTTCTTTGTGACTGGGTTTTTCTACAATAGTGTTAATCTGGCTCAGTCTACCCGTTTTAGTTTTATAACCGATTATACCGTATTGCTCTGTTTCTTCGGGAGTGACACTTTGAACGGCAATGACAGTATTTTGTTTTTCTTGATAGATATCTAACATTTGTTTTAAACATGGGATAGCAGAATCTATTAAATCATCGGCAAGTAAAACAGCAAATGCTTCGTCATTTATAAGAGGCCGTGCACATAAAACTGCATGTCCCAAGCCTAAGGTGTCTGGTTGACGCAGATAAACACAACTCACCCCTTTTGGTAAGATATTTTTTACAATATCTAAAAGGTCTTTTTTTCCCGCTTCGTTGAGTTTAGCTTCTAATTCATAATTTGAATCAAAATGATCTTCAATAGCTCGTTTACTACTGCTCGTTATAAAAATGAGTTCGGTAATTCCCGCAGCAATGGCTTCTTCTACTGCATATTGAATTAGAGGTTTATCGACGATAGGCAACATTTCTTTAGGACTGGCTTTTGTTGCAGGTAAAAAACGTGTCCCTAAACCAGCCACTGGGAAAATTGCTTTTGTAATTTTTTTAATCGTTTTCATGTTAGAAATGCTCTCCGCGACCAATGGCATAGTATTTAATTCCCAATTGCTTTAAACAATCTGGATCATAAAGATTTCTTCCATCAAAGATAGCGGGCTGTTTTAAACGTTCTTTGATGAGCTGGAAATCTGGATTAAAGAAGATATTCCATTCAGTGACTATCACTAAGACATCTGCGTTAATTAAGGCTTCTTCAGGAGTGTCATAGCAACTAAAATTAGCTTGATCTTTATATAAACGAATTGCTTCAGGCATGGCGACAGGATCATAAGCTTGAATCCTCATGCCTGCAGCTAAAGCGGCTGTAACAAACACTTTGCTAGGTGCTTCGCGCATATCATCGGTGTTCGGCTTAAAAGATAAACCCCATAAGGCGATTACTTTTCCGCGTAAATTATTTTGAAAGAATTGAGAAACTTTGTTAAATAAAAGTTTTTTTTGTGCATCATTCACCTGATGTACCGCATTTAATAGCTTAGGTTGATAGTGAACCGTTTTAGCGGTGGCCTCTAAAGCGAGCACATCCTTAGGGAAGCAAGAACCACCATAACCGCATCCAGGATTAATAAAATGATAACCAATACGCGGGTCAGAACCGATGCCAATACGAACTTGTTCAATATCTGCATTTAAACGATCGGCCAGTTGACTCATTTCATTTATAAAACTTATTTTGGTCGCTAAAAAGGCATTGGCGGCATATTTTGTGAGTTCGGCCGAGCGAATATCCATGGCGATTAAACGATCGTTATTACGATTAAAAGGTCTGTATAGATGACGTAAGTGCGATTCTGCAGTTTTATTATCGGTACCAATAATGATTCTATCAGAACGCATAAAATCACTAACCGCTGCACCCTCGCGTAAAAATTCAGGATTTGAAGCAACATCAAATGAAATGTTGACGTTGCGCTGATGTAATTGTTTTTGAATAATTGCCTTTACTCGATCAGCAGTTCCTACGGGCACAGTCGATTTATTGATAATCAGCTTAGGTTCAACCAGTGCTCTCCCTATGTATTCAGCAACCTCCAAAACATAGCTTAAATCCGCTGAACCATCTTCATCTTGAGGCGTGCCCACGGTAATAAATTGGTAGAAGCCGTGCTCAACCCCGCGTTGCGGATCCGTACTAAACTCGAGCCGGCCAGCACTTAAGTTTTTTTGTAATAAAGCAGGCAAATCAGGTTCATGAATAGGGCATTCACCTTGTTGTAACCGTTTTACTTTTTCTTGATCAATGTCAACACAAAGCACTTTATTTCCATGCTCGGCTAAACAAGCGGCTGTGACCAAACCTACATAACCTGCACCAAAGAGATTAATTCGCATAATTTTAATAAGGGCTAGAAAATACTAGGGTTTATATAGATTACCTTGAAGAGACGAAATCACGTCTGCAACATCGAGCAGTATAGTATCGCAGAATAGTGATTGCTTCAATTTTGGCTAAATATCCGCTAGACTTTGATGTTTTAGAGAGTAACTCTGATGCGACCCTATTTGGATTTTTTACAGCACATTCTTAATAATGGACAAGCTAAAACCGATAGGACGGGCACGGGTACACTCAGTACCTTTGCTTATCAAATGCGTTTTGATTTGAGTGTCGGTTTCCCACTCGTCACAACAAAAAAATTACATTTAAAAAGTATTATTTATGAGTTGTTGTGGTTTTTACGTGGTGATACGAATATTCGTTACTTAAATGAAAATAAAGTTACTATTTGGGATGAATGGGCTGATTCAGAAGGCAACTTAGGGCCTGTTTATGGTAAGCAATGGCGTTCTTGGCCAACCTCCGATCATAAAACGATTGATCAAATGAGCCAGCTTATTCAACAAGTAAAAACTAATCCGGATTCACGGCGCTTAATTGTTAGCGCTTGGAATGTCGGCGAGCTGGCAAAAATGGCTTTGCCGCCTTGTCATTTGTTATTTCAATTCTATGTAGCTAATTCACGGCTCTCATGTCAGCTGTACCAGCGCAGTGCCGATGCATTTTTAGGTGTACCGTTTAATATTGCTTCTTACGCTTTATTAACACACATGATTGCGCAACAGTGTAATTTAGAAGTCGGTGAATTTATTTGGACCGGTGGTGATTGTCATATCTATAGTAATCATCTCGAGCAAGTGCATACTCAATTGTCACGACAGCCCTATGCCTCACCACAACTAAACATTTTACGCAAACCAGATTCATTATTTGATTATGCGTTTGATGATTTTTCTTTAGCAGATTATGCGTATCATCCTATGATTAAAGCAGCCATAGCGGTTTAATTAAATGCCCGTCATGGCGAGGCCGAAACCGTTAGTGAGGCCGTGGCCATCCATGGATTGCCGCGCGCTTCGCGCTCGCAATGACGAGTAACAAGATGTTTATTAACTTCTCGATGTATTAGAAAAAAATAAAAATTAATTTATACATAAATTTTTTTCTATTCCTTAAGGAAACCTTAAGACTAAATCGTTAGCCTATAAAAAACTTACATAATATTTTATGGGCTAATCTCATATGCGAACAAAAAATGAAATTAAAGAATTACTAAGTTCTCCTTCTGATCATAAAAAGCCAATTGAAGAAGCAACGGAGCTTGATAATAAACGTCGTTGGTTTGAACAATTCATAAAAGAAGCAGAAGGACGAAATAAAATTTCTAACCCGGTGTCTAATTCAAGCCTTAATGATCCAATAAAAACTTCTAAATTTTCTAGGGAAGATCAAGCTACCCAGTCTCCGTTTAGGGTTTCCCGGATCCCACAGCTGGATAAAAGCATCAATACGAGTGATTCATCCAGTAACATTTCGTTAAGAAGCGCTAGTAGCAGCTCAAGTTTATCTTCAACAATTCCTTCAAGAATTCCCACACCAATACTAACTAGAAGAAATTCGAGTTTATTGTTTAATAAAGATCAACTAGAAAAGATAATTAAAATATATAAACTTAATAAAGACAAGAGGTGGGTTTTAATTTCTCCTGATCACAGATTTGTAAGGCAGTGTCGTCCTAAAACAACACCAGCGCTTACTTATCGAGAACATGACAAAATCCGAGTTGAACATTTATCAAATAAAGAAATTGAAATATTAGAACTAATGCAATTAGAGGATAATTCAGAAAAAAATAACAAGGAAATAAGATTTTTGGGAAAGAAATAAATTATTTCAGTTCAAATATAATTAACTTAAATATACTCTACTTTATCAATCTCTAGATTAACCAAGCCAGCCGGAGTTTGCACATCGACACTATCGCCTTCTTCTTTGCCAATGAGTGCACGGGCAATCGGGGAGGCGACCGATATTTTCGAGTGCTTGATATCTGCTTCGTCTTCGCCGACGATTTGGTAAATAACCCCTTCGTCGGTTTTGGTATTAATTAGACGTATGGTAGAACCAAAAATGACTTTGCCATGATTGTTTATTTTGGTGACATCAATCACTTGCGCGCTGGCTAATTTATTTTCGATTTCGGCAATACGACCTTCAATAAAACCTTGCATTTCTTTAGCGGCATGATATTCGGCATTTTCCTTGAGATCACCATGCGCACGCGCTTCAGCAATAGCCGCAATGACTTGTGGTCGCTTCAAGGTTTTTAGTTGGTTGAGTTCTTCCTTTAAATGTTCAGCACCGCTGATAGTCATAGGAACTTTTTTCATGATTTCTCTCTAGCTTGCTTGGTATTTTTTTCTTCAGCGTCCTTACTGAATCCATTGCTATACTCTTCGCAGTTGAATTTTTGTCTGCGTTGCCGCTCAATTCGCAATCCTCATGTATATTAATACATTCCGGTTGCTTCATTATCACGCCGCCTTGTCAAAAATCCGATTGCTGTGAGCATAAGACCGATCATACCTTTTTTGATTCAATTTTTCGAGTTTCAGTTTTGTTTACTGAAAAATTTCCTTACACTTTCAAACCATAATCGCGCTTTAGGGTAGTGATTTCCGTTTTGCAATTCTTTTTCTAGCGCAATGACCAATTCTTTTTGTGCTTTGCTCAGGTTAACCGGTGTTTCTACAAACACACGACAGAGTAAATCGCCGGTTACGCCAGGACGTCCAGGGACTCCTTTGCCACGCAAGCGTAATACCTTTCCACTTTGTGTTTCTGGCGGTATGTGTAAGTTTACCACACCCGTTAAGGTAGGAATTTGTATATCACCACCTAATAGCGCCAGCGTTAAATTAATAGGAACATCACAATATAAATGATTGCCTTCACGTTTAAATAAAGGGTGCGGTTTAAGATGGATTTGCACATACAAATCTCCGGCAGGCGCGCCATGACTACCGGCTTCTCCTTCACCGGATAAACGGATTCGGTTACCTTCGTCTATTCCAGCTGGAATCTTAACAGATAAGGTTTTGGTTTCTTGAACTTGACCCTGGCCACGACATTCTGGACAAGGATTAGTGATAATTTGACCCGCACCATGACATTCAGGACAGGTTTGTTGAATAGTAAAAAAGCCTTGTTGTATGCGAACTTGACCTTGACCTTCACAGGTTTTACAAATAGTGGGTTTCGTGCCTTTTCGTGCGCCGGATCCCTGACAACTTTGACAGGTAACAAGACGTGGAATACGAATTTGTACGGTGGTACCATGAATTGCGGATTCTAAATCCAATTCTAAGGTATAACGTAAATCGGCACCGCGTTGTGTCCGTTGACGTTGTTGCGGATCGCCGCGGTTGCCGAAAATATTTCCAAAGACATCACCGATATCGCCAAAAACATCATTAAAATTAAAGCCATGAGCGCCTTGACCACCCATTCCTGCTGCAGCATCTATGCCAGCATGACCATGTTGATCATACATATTCTTCTTTTTCGGATCAGATAAAATTTCGTATGCTTCACTGATCTCTTTAAATTTTTCTTCAGCAGCGGCTGCTGATTTACTCTCAGCAGCGTGATGTTTATCAGGATGATATTTCATCGCCAATTTACGATAGGCTTTTTTTATTTCATCTTCTGATGCGTTGCGTGACACACCCAGTGTTTCATAATAGTCAGTTTTTTTTGCCATAGTTAGAGAACCAAAGATAGAAAATCCCCTGTGAGTAAACTACACAACAAGGGATTTTGAGATTTTTAATGGATATAGGTGTCGATCTAGTTACTGGGTTGACCACCAGTAACTAGAAGGCGAGCGCTTATTCTTTATCCTTATCGTTATCTTTTTTATCCTTGTCTTTGTCTTTTACTTCTTCGAATACAGCGTCAACTACGTCGTCTTTATTGTCATTAGGGCTGTCCTGCGCAGTGCTACCCGTTTGACTTCCAGCATCACCCGTTCCAGTATCTGGTTGTGCATAGAGGCGATCAGCCATTTTGCCAGATGTCTCGGTAAGTTCTTTAAGCTTAGACTCGATGTTTTCCTTATCAGTTCCTTTTAGCGCTTCTTTCAGTTCCTCTATCGCTTTCTCTAATTGCGCTTTTTCATCCGCATTAATTTTATCACCGGCATCGGTTATTGCCTTGCTAGTACTATGGATTAAACTGTCGGCTTGATTACGAGTTTGGATAAGCTCGTGGAACTTACGGTCATCATCAGCATGTACTTCAGCATCTTTGATCATTTGTTGAATTTCTGCTTCAGACAAACCACTACCTGACTTGATAACAATCTTTTGTTCCTTACCGGTAGTTTTGTTTTTAGCTGATACGTTGATAATACCATTCGCATCAATGTCAAAGGTTACTTCGATCTGTGGTGTACCCCGTGCACCCGGTGGAATATCAGCGAGATCAAAACGGCCTAATGTTTTATTCGCTGAAGCCATTTCCCGTTCCCCTTGCAGTACATGAATGGTAACTGCAGGTTGGTTATCTTCAGCCGTTGAAAACACTTGGCTTTTTTTGGTTGGAATAGTGGTATTTCTATCGATCAGTTTAGTCATTACTCCACCTAAGGTTTCTATTCCTAATGAAAGTGGAGTGACGTCAAGCAATAATACGTCTTTAACATCACCAGCTAATACACCGCCTTGAATAGCAGCGCCGATAGCGACTGCTTCATCCGGGTTTACGTCATGACGTGCTTCTTTACCAAAATAATTTTTAACAACCTCTTGAACCTTAGGCATGCGGGTTTGCCCCCCGACTAAGATAACTTGCGATATTTTATCGAGAGAAATCTTGGCATCTTTAACGGCTTTCTTGCAGGGTTCAATGGTGCGTGTAATCAAGTCTTCTACTAATGACTCCAGTTTGGCACGCGTTAATTTAATATGTAGATGCTTAGGGCCATTGCTATCAGCAGTAATGTAAGGAAGGTTGATGTCTGTTTCTTGAGCGGAAGAAAGTTCAATTTTTGCTTTTTCAGCGGCTTCTTTCAGGCGCTGTAAAGCAAGCGGGTCGTTATGCAAATCAATGCCTTGATCCTTTTTAAATTCGTCCGCTAAATAATTGATAACACGCAGGTCGAAATCTTCACCACCGAGAAAGGTATCGCCATTCGTTGCAAGTACCTCAAATTGATGTTCACCGTCGACTTCAGCGATTTCAATAATGGAAATATCAAACGTACCTCCACCTAAGTCATAAACGGCTATTGTTGAGTCACCACGTTTTTTGTCTAATCCATAGGCAAGCGCTGCAGCCGTCGGCTCGTTGATAATGCGTTTAACCTCAAGCCCTGCGATACGGCCTGCGTCTTTAGTCGCTTGACGTTGTGAGTCATTGAAATAGGCTGGTACGGTAATAACCGCTTCTTTTACTTCATATCCTAAATAGGCTTCAGCATCTCTTTTTAATTTCATTAAGATTTGTGCAGAAACTTCTTGAGGTGATATCTTTTTATTACCTACTTCCATCCATGCATCGCCATTGGCTGCACGAATGATTTTGTAAGGCACCATTTTGATATCTTTTTGTACCGCATCGTCCTCGAATTTCCGGCCTATCAAACGTTTTGCAGCATAAATCGTTTCAGCAGGTTTGGTGACGGATTGACGTTTTGCCACTTCACCTACTTTAATCTCGTTATGGTCAAAACTAACGATAGAGGGGGTAGTTCGTCGCCCTTCTTTGTTGTCGATTACTTTTGCTTTGCCGCCTTCCATAATGGCCATACAAGAGTTTGTCGTACCTAAATCGATGCCGATTATGGTATTTCTTGGTGGTTGTGCACTTGCCATAAATTTCTCCGCGTTAGTAGTAGCTCTTCTTGACTGGTATCAATAGAGTTGAAAATGATGGGTTGATTGAAAATTAACAACTCCTATTAAAATTGGGTTAGGAAGTTTAATTTTCAAGATATAGAATCATGAAGTTTTCTCTTTAGCTTTCGTGACCACGACTAAAGCGGGTCGTATCAGTCTTTCATGAAGTAAATAGCCTTTTTGCAGTACCCTTATAACAGTATTCGGTGCTAGTTCATCATTTTCTTCTGCCAGCATGGCTTCATGAAAATGAGAATCAAAAGGTTTGCCAGCAGGCTCTATCGATTTTACGCCGTTCTTTTCTAATAGGCTTTGTAGCTGTTTGAGTGTAAGTTGGATGCCAGATAAAGCAGTATCCTGTTCTTCAGCTTTGGCATGATCGAGGGCTGTTTCTAAACTATCCTTTACCGGTAATAATTCTTTGATAAATTTTTCTAATGAAAATTTATAAGCGTTTTCAATATCGCGCTTAGTGCGACGCTGAATATTGTCCATTTCAGCCAGCTGGTAAACTTTTTGCTCTTCAAATTTAGCTAATTGACTTTTGTAGTCATTAACTCGATTTTCTGTTTCTAGTAGTTGAGCTTCTAATGCTTCGTAAGAGGGGTGGGTTAATTGTTTCTCTTGCTCTAGTTCTTCTTTTTCTGCAGAAGGAGCTTTTTTCTCGTTAGCGGTAGAAGAATCTTGTTTTGCTGCAATATTGAGCTTTTCCCAAGTGGATTTTTTAGATGGTTCTTTTTCAGCCATTTCTGACAGGACTCCCATTTTTTAAAGAAAGAGACAGCTACTCTATATTAGAATAGAGGCACATGTATAAATTATGGAGGCTCGACCGCTTGGATTCAAGAGTTTGGGTTCTGCCAAATAAAATTTAACGAAAAAAGCTAATCACGACTAATATACAAAGTATCTGAGTTGACTAGCATGATAGTTTCGATCACGATATATACTCTTCGCACTTGGATTTTTGACTGTGTTGCCGTTCAATTCGCAATCCTCATGTATCTTGCATACATTCCGGTTGCTTCATTCTCGCGGCGCCTTGCCAAAAATCCAATTGCTGTGAGTATATTGCCTCAGTTTTAGCGGTATGAAATAAAAGCTTATGAGCAAAATTTTTACAACCATCGGTTTGATCGGCAGACAAGGGATGAAGGATGTCAGTGATACACTTATCGCTGTCTTAGATTATTTGCAATCCCATCATTATGAAGTATTGGTCGAAGAAGCAACGGCACATTGCTTTAAAAATCGCCAATTTACTTCTTGCACACGTGATCAATTGGCACAAAAAGTTGATCTGCTGATTGTGGTAGGCGGTGATGGGAGTCTAATCAATGCAGCCCATAGTGCCGTAAAACATGATACACCGGTGTTAGGTGTCAATCGCGGTCGTCTTGGTTTTCTTACCGATATTCATCCTCAAGATTTAGAAAAGAAAATAGGTGAAGTTTTAGAAGGAAGCTATCAAGAGGAACGGCGTTTTCTATTAAATGCCACGATAGCCATGCAATTAGATAAGCAGCAAGCGGGTTTAGCTTTAAATGAAGTGGTATTAATGCCAGGCAATGTGGCGCGTATGATCGAATTTTCTATCATGATTGATGACCAATTTGTCTGCGCTCAACAAGCCGATGGTTTAATAGTGGCGACACCAACTGGATCCACGGCTTATGCTTTATCTGGCGGAGGTCCGATTTTATACCCACAACTCGATGCTATTGTACTTGTCCCGATGTTTCCACATACGCTAAGCGCAAGACCTATCGTCGTTTCGGCAGAAAGTCGTATTGTGATTCATATTGATACGCATAGTACTGCCGCACCTTGGTTAAGCTGTGATGGTCAAGAACGCATTTCAGTGCCTGTTGGTGCCAATATTAGTATTCAAAAAAATGCTAAAGCACTGCGCTTAATCCATCCTTTAGATTATAATTATTTTGAAACTTTACGGTCAAAGTTACATTGGAATAAGCACAATCATACTAAATAAATAAAAATAAATTTGTTAATTTTAATTTGGTATTTAGCTAATTTAACTAAAAAGAAAGTTTTTTATTAATTGATTTTTTTTATATTTTTTTGTATTCTGTTGCAAGTAAAAAATAATAACAAAAAGAAGAGTTTTTTATGCCCTCCATAGCTCCACCCATATATGATAGTGAGGTCAATGAACTTAGTGTTTTTCTCGATCTGAAAGCAGCTAAAGATTGGCTGAAAAACAACAAGCTTGATACCAGCGATACACCCATTTTAGTCCCCTTCAAAGACGACAACGATAAAGTACATTTTTTAAAGCCAAGCGATCCTGATACTTTTTCAGATCCAAATAATGGAAAAATTACCGAAGAGGCTAACAAGAATATTCGAATAATAGGCGCAGCGAATAGTAGCCATGTACACGGGTTTTTCGGAAATATTTCAGCAGCATTTACTACAAAACGAGTTCCTCATTTGAATGAGTTAGAAGGGGATACTATCAATCTTGCTGATCATGGATTTATTATTATTTATAAAAGAGGAGAAGAAAAAGCCGGACATGACTTCTTTAAACTATTCGAGAAGGAAAGAGAACGTTTAATTGAAGAGATTAAAAAAGCCCAAACCAATGAACAGCCACATGTTAATCCAGCTGAATTTTTAGAAGCACTCTCTAAATTAGCTATAGATTTAAAAATAAAAGCAGGGATGTGCTATTTTTTTGGAACAGATAAAAATGGTAAACAACATGTTTATCGAGAAATTTTTAGACAAGATGCAAATAGTGCCAAACTTGATAAATATTTAAAAGAAGAATCAAAATGGCATGAATCTAAACCGATTAAAATCAAAGAACATAAATCTCAGAATCATCATATGATTCCATTTTTAATTGATTGGGGAAAGTGGACAGCTTTTGCAGCAATCACTGCTATAGGAGCTGGGTTGATACTTGGAATTTTTATCACTCCACCGATAGGAACTATTGCTGCAGCAGTCGTAGCAGTTGCTACGTTTGTTGGTATGAGTAGTATCGGTCTTGCTAAAGCAGATAGAGACAACCCTACAACGACAGATTTTGATACTCCAGAATTTGAGGTAGAATCTGAAGTTAGCTTTCTTTCTCGGATAAAAGCAAGGATTAGCAGTTTACATGATTTTTTTAATAGTAAATCAAACAAAACTGTAGCTTTGTCTACTCAAACTAACGAAAATGAAATATCCAGCGCTCCAATTGGAATATTTACTACTATTGTGGCCTCGACTAGGATCTTACCAACTAATAAAGCTAACTTTAGTCCAACTATAAATGCATTAGTCGAATCAAGCTTATGTTTATTTTCATTTCAGAAGGAAAAAGAGCTTATTCCAGATAAAGGTTTAAACAGGTCTCTCTCATTAAGAAATTAATTTAATTAATCGACGTTATTTAATTTGTTGATGCAAGTGTGCAAAAAAATCTGTGCTCAGTTAGTATGCCTTAACGAAAACAACAAGGATGGTTATGTTGCTGAGTCGATTAGACAATCAAAAAGGCACACGGAAAATATTAGTCGATTTACTTTTTAAAAAAGGCTATTGTCTCTGTATTCCCGATCCAGAAATTATTAAGTCACACCTCGAGCAAGTACGTCCAAGCTGGATACAAAACTTCTTCTTAAGTAAAAATGAGCTTGAACTTTCAGTGATCCCGATGTTCATGCTTATTTTTGTAAAAAATAAGAGTTTAACCACCGATCAAAGCAAGCGTCTACTTGAATTATTGCACGTGTTAATGTCGCGAGCAGAATTCGATACTATCGATCAAATACTCTTTGATAATAAGATGAATCAAATGGCTTGGGCCTATTATATATTAAGTGAGTTAATAAAATTTACGTTAAATGATTTTGCTAGTTCGGATAAAAATAGCAAAAGAATGATGGCGCTGGCTGCGAGCATAGAGTTTTTTTTTGATAAGGCGAGCGCGCTTACGATGACGAAATTAAGTTTGAATAGCGAAAATACAGGTTTTCATATTATTCACAAACTTATGTATGTCATAGCGTATGAAACTTTACATCCCAGTCAAGTTATTTATTTAAGTGCTATTAGTAAAAAAATAATTGATAAAACAACAAATTTTGCTTTAGAAACATTAGTTTTCCAGACGCAGCCTAATGGTTTTAGTTTCATCTGGTGTGTTTTAGGGACATGGTTACGGATAGTGTTTGCGGGTGAAAATTCAAATCAATTTAAAATCAATCAATATTCCCAGTTGCTTGATAGTTTATTGGAAAAAATCAATGATGAAAAGTTGTCCTCTATTCTGTTAGAAAATGAAACAAAAGGTTATATAATCATTTTACGTTATATTTTTTTTAAACGCTTTAGGTTTAGCTCTTCTCCGCAGAACTTAAGTGAAACGTTCAGTTTCTTTAATCGCCGGTGTAAAAAAATATTTTCTGCGCTTACCCTCCAACAAATTGAACTAATTTTAGATAATCTTCCTTTATTACTAATGAATGATCGAAATCTTTCCTATGTCGATCGACAGCAATTGATGCAAGATTTCTTTGTTTATTTGTTTGAGTTTTCTAGATTGCAACCCCAAGAGATTATCCAGTTAAAAGATTTAAAACAACGACTAGAAGATCGTTCTTCCCCTAGTAATAAAATAATAAGATTTCTTAGGCAAATAAAAACGCATTGTCGGTTTTTTAACAGGCCTAATTTTCGAAATGCTGTCCAAAAGGAGGATGAAATTTCTCTTGATGAAAGCAGTGATCTGCTTAGTGCTGAGTATGCTAGACTAAACACCAATTATTTGACAGTGAGTATGTAAGAGGAATCTCGTCATGCGTAAACAATATATCATCGGTAATTGGAAGATGCACGGTAACAAAACTTCCGTTGCTGAATTATTAGATAACATCAAGGATTTTGAGCAAAAAGAAAAATCTAATGTAAAGATGATAGTCTGTCCTCCTTATGTTTTTCTCGAGCAAACACAGATTTTACTAAAAAACACCCAACTGCAATGGGGTGGTCAAAACATGGCGGCTGAGCAAGAAGGTCCTTACACAGGAGAGATATCGGCGCGTATGTTGTATGAATTTGGTTGTCGATATGTTTTGCTTGGCCACTCAGAACGCCGGCATTTGTTTGGAGAAACGGATGCACAAATCGCAAAAAAATTTGATTTAGCTATAAAATCGGGCCTTACACCCATTCTTTGTGTCGGAGAGACCTTAGCTGAACGTGAAGCAAAACTAACCTATAGTGTATTGCAAACTCAATTAGAGAAAATAGTAGATTATGGTAACGATGTTTTGAAACGAGCTATTATCGCTTACGAACCTGTTTGGGCTATTGGTACAGGGTTGTCAGCCCAACCCGAGCAAGCGCAAGAGGCGCACCAATTCTTACGTGAGCAAATTAAATTTTTGGGCTCGGATCTTGCGCAAGAATTACCTATCCTGTATGGTGGCAGCGTTAAAGCCAGCAATGCTGAGGCTTTGTTTCGGATGCCCGATATTGACGGTGGCTTGATTGGCGGAGCATCATTAGATGCCATAGAGTTTTCACGTATTTATGGAATACTTGCTTCAATAGCATGTGATAGGGTTTAATTTTTAGTATTCTAGTAATAACTCACAAGATTTATGTTACAGCAGTTTTTAGTTTTAATGCACGTTATTATTTCAATCGCATTGATTGCTTTGGTGCTAATACAACAAGGCAAGGGTGCTGAATTAGGTGCGACTTTTGGAAGCGCAGCTTCACAGACAGTCTTTGGTAGTCAAGGATCAGGTTCCTTTTTACTTAAATTAACCGGTCTACTTGCGTTATTATTTTTTGTCACCAGTCTTAGTTTAGGTTATTTAGCTGGACACACAGTTAGAAAGGACCCCATTCAAAATTTAGCTAGCATGGCTCAGCAATTACCATCCAAAGTTAATAAAACTCATGATGTGGAAAATAAAAATTTATCTTTAAATAAAAGTACAGGAAAAACAACTTTAAACCATCAACAATCGTATCCTCTACCGTCTGAATTTTCTTAATTTATTCGTATCGTTGCCGAAATGGTGGAATTGGTAGACACGCCGTCTTGAGGGGGCGGTGGCGCAAGCTGTGCCGGTTCGAGTCCGGCTTTCGGCACCAACTGTTTGTGTATACGCGCAGCAATGGGATTTTTGACAAGGCGTCGCGATAATGAAGCAACTTAAATACATGAGGATTGCGAATTGAGCGGCAACACAGGCAATGTCAAGTGCGAAGAGTATTTTTACACTTTAAGATACCAATAGATATCTTGAAGTGTTTATCTCGGTTTTTTTGTTCTTCTTAAAATCATTTTTATTTAACTTCTTCTGGTAACACAGAAGAATGATGTGATGAAATCAACCATTTGTGCCCATCCCAGCGATAAGTGAATGTGTAACGTGCATGAACTTTTTTTCCGTCTTTTAAAGTAAATGTATATAAACCGGTATCAATTGCTTTGTTACACCCTATCTTTATGGTGCGTGAATCGATTTTTCCCACCGGATGTTTACTTAAAAAGTCTTTAAAATAAGCTATCCGTTCAGCACTATTCACTCTGGGCTTGTTGGATATAGTTGCCAACAATATGGCGTTATCTGTGTAATTAGCATTTACTCTAACAGGATTTCTGCTTTTAAGAGAGGCATTCCAGCGATCAAATAGTGCGGCAATCTCTTGTTCGTTAGTTTTGACACACGCTATATGGTTACTCGAGCTCATAGCCATAATAGCGGGGGTTGATAATAAGCTGCTTAATAAAACGGCTGTAATAATAGTTTTCTTACGCATAGGAAAATCCTTAAAAAATTAGAACTTAATACCAATAATAGTAGGTTAGTTATTTGATGTCTGCAATTAAATTAACTGTCTCTAAGTAATTCATTAATCGCAACTTTGGCTCGAGTTCGGTTGTCAATTTGTTTGATAATGACGGCACAGTTGAGGTGGCAATGTCCTGTTTTAGAGGGTAGACTCCCTGAGAGAACTACCGAACCTGCAGGAACGCGACCATAGATAACTTCATCTGTGTTGCGATTATAAATAGGCGTATTACTGCCTATAAAAACCCCCATACCAATGACACTATTTTCTTCAACCACTACGCCTTCTACCACCTCTGAGCGGGCGCCTATAAAACAGTTATCTTCAATAATGGTTGGCTTGGCTTGTAGGGGCTCGAGTACTCCACCAATACCTACACCGCCAGATAAATGTACATTTTTGCCAATTTGTGCACAAGATCCGACGGTGGCCCAAGTATCTATCATAGTCCCTTCGTCAATATACGCGCCTATGTTAACGAATGAAGGCATAAATATCGTATTTTTTGCTACGAAGGAACCTTGGCGAATGCAAGCATTAGGTACAATTCGCGGTGAACCATCTCTTGCAAAATCTTCTGTTTTATAATGAGCATACTTTAATGGGATTTTGTCAAAATAATGCGTATACCCCGCATCAAATAATTTATTGGTATGAATTCGAAAGGATAATAAAATGGCTTGTTTTAACCATTCATGGACTATCCAATCATCGTCTATTTTTTCTGCAACGCGTAGTTTTCCTTTATCGAGTAATTCAATCGCTTCTAAAATGGCTGATTTACTTGAGTCGTCAATCGTTTCAGCATTAATCTCATTTATATGTTGGTAAGCTTTTTCGATAATCGATTTTAATGACGTCATGGATGAGAAACTCAGTTGATTTCGGTAAAATAATTACTCGCTTGCAATGACTGCTTCGGTTTTGTCTTCTGGTTCAATAATTTTATCAGGACTTAATTTAGAATGATAAATCAAAGTATAGACGACTGGCAAAATAAATAAGGTAAAAAGTGTACCGATTGACATTCCTCCTAAAATAACCCAACCCAATTGGTTGCGCGCATGAGCCCCTGGACCATTGGCCAATGCCAGTGGAACGGCTGCTAACAACATAGTTGCTGTGGTCATGAAAATAGGACGTAAACGTAATGCAGCGGCTTCGATGACAGCTTCTTGTACAGAAATATGCAGATTTTTTTGTAATTGTCTGGCAAATTCTACAATTAAGATACCATGTTTAGTAATCAGTCCAATTAAAGTAATTAATCCAATTTGTGTGTAAATATTTAAACTTCCGCCCACGCAATGCAGTGCAAATAATGCTCCGGTTAAAGATAAAGGTACAGCAATGAGGATAATAAAAGGCGCACGAAAGCTTTCAAATTGGGCAGCAAGGACTAGAAAGATAAATAACAGCGCAAACAAAAAGGTTTGTTGCATACTATTTCCGGCTTGCATGAATTGACGTGTTTCCCCTCTAAAATCAATTTGCACGTTATGAGGAAGAATTTTATTCGTCAATTGTGTTAAATACTTAACAGCATCACCGATGGTATAACCAGGAGTAAGATTAGCACTAAACGTAACGGCGCGTAATTGCTGAAAATGATTGAGACTTAAAGGCGTAAATGAATTTTGTACATTGACGAAATTAGCTAAAGGAATCAGTTTGTTATTTTGTCCACGCACATTAATGAGTTTTAGCTGTTGGTCAGTCGTCATATAATTTCGATTTAGTTGAGGAATTACTTGATAACTACGACCATCCCAATTAACTAGGCTTGCTTGTGGCGCACCAATCAGACTATTCAAACTATTCGCTATATCACTCATAGCAATGCCTAATAAATTAGCTTTATCTCTATCAATATTAATTTGGATTTGATTAGCATCAATTTTCAGATCGGATTGTAGGCCTAAAATATGCGGGTTATTTTGTGTAATGGCTAATTGTAATTTTTTGCTAAATTGATTTAAGCTATCATAGCTGTCGGTACTTTTAAGTACAAACATCAAAGGAGCATGCCCAGTAGCGCCAGGCAAGGCATGCGGATTAAATGGGAATGCTTGTAGACCACTAATTCCCCAAAAACGCTTAAATAAAGTTTGAATAATATCGGTAGTAGTTTTACTTCGTTCCTGCCAAGGTTTTAAAATTAAAAAGGAGAGTGCGTTATTGGTGATAGGCATTCCTATTAAAGTAATATAAGTATCTATCTCGGGTGTGGATTTATAGATGGCTTGAATTTTAGCCATATACTTTTCCATATAAGCTAGGTTAGCCGATGTAGGTCCAGTTGCTGCACTGATGATAAGGCCTTGATCTTCTTGTGGAGCCAACTCACTAGGTAAGGTTTTAAATAATCCAAAACACACAAAATAAATTATTAGGCCGATACCTAACATGGTTTTTCGATGGGTTATTGCCAAAAGTAAATATTTTTTATAAGCAGTTATCGTTATATGAAAAAAAAGATCGACTTTTAGGCTAAAGCGAGAAGCTTGCTGTTCATGTTTTAAAAGCTTAGCGCACATCATCGGAGAAAGTGTTAAAGCAATAAAACCTGAAATAATGACGGCTGCGGCCAAAGTAAAAGCAAATTCACGAAATAATAAGCCGGTCATATCATTGATAAAACCAATCGGCGTATAAACAGCCGCTAAGGTTAATGTCATGGCAATGATGGCAAAGCCAATTTCTTTAGTGCCGATAATAGCTGCGTTTTCCGGCGTTTTTCCTAAACCGATATGACGGTGAATATTTTCTAACACTACAATCGCATCATCGACGACTAAACCAATACCCAACACCCAGGCTAAAAACGTTAATACATTTAATGTATAACCTAAGGCCAGCATAGCGACACACACGCCCATTAATGATAAAGGAATAGTGACAAAAGGGATTAAACCTGCACGAAAATTAGCTAAGAATAAAAAGATGATGGTAAATACAAATAAGCAGGCTTCAAAAATAGTTTTTTTTACATCATGTAAGGATGCAGCGATAAATTTTGCAGCATTCCAAACTAAATGAATTTTTACATCCGTTGGAGCCGCTTTTTCTAATCCGGGTAACAGCGCTATTACTGCTTTGGAAACATCTAAGGGATTTGCGGTGCTAAGAGGCACGATACCCATAATGACTGATTGTTTATTCCCGTTAACCGCGGCACTGCTTTCGTCCGACTCTACACCGAGAACCGCCACTCCGACGTCGGATAAGCGCACTAAATAATTATTTTGCTTGCGAATAACTAAATGATTTAATTCGGCTGCTGTATGTATATCGGTATTGGTATTGATATTAATGATTTGATTAGGAGTAATCAGTGACCCTGAAGCCGATTGAATATTATTTTGCTGTAAAGCGGTCATAATATCGCTAGCTGTTATTTGATGGGCAGCCATTTTTATCGGATCAAGCCAAATTCGTAAAGCATAGTGGTTACCACCAAATATTTGTGCTTGGCTAACGCCAGGAATAGTTTGTAATTGTGGTTGGATAACTCGAGTTAGATAATCGTTAATGGCAGGAGGACTCAGCGTATTACTAGCAAATGAAATGAAAAGCGTTGGATCTGCGTCCGGATCTTTGGTATTAATGACTGGATCTAAAACTGCTTTAGGTAATTGTTTGCGTATAGACGCAATCGCGTTACTGACATTGGTCATAGCTTTGGTTAGATCATAACCGAGCTTAAATTGCAAAGTGATCTGGCTAGTATTTTGTTTGCTTGAAGAATGCATAAGATCGATTCCTTCGATACCGCCTAAAGCACTTTCTAGAGGGGTAGTAACAAAACTTTCCATTAATTGTGCAGGGGCGCCCGGATAAGTGGTTTGTATGTTAATGACAGAAGGGGATATGGAAGGGTATAACCGTATCGGTAATGATAAGAATGCTTTAACGCCGACTAGCAAAATGAACAAGCATAAAACAATACTTAATACGGGTTTGCGGATAAACAGTTCAGTGAATTGCATGGGTTTATTTCTCGACCATCACGACTGAATTTCCTTGTACTTTAAAACCACCGGCGCTAATAATTTGATCTCCAGGATGAATATCACTACTCACTAACCCTATTTTTCCATCCTCATGAAAACGGATACTGACGAATGTTTTAATCGCTTTATGATGAATGATGCGATACACAAAGCTGCCGTTATCATCAGTATTGACTGCGGTTTCTGGGACGATAATCAAGGTTTGTGGTGTACCGACTTCTATTTGAATATCAACAAAAGCACCAGGAAGTAATGCTTGCTCCGCATTATTAAGGCTTGCGCGTACAGCTAAACTGCGTGTGTCATTATCGATGTGTGAATCAACCGCATAAATAGTGCCAACAAATGTCTTATTTGGGTAAGCACTCGCGTGAATCAATATCTTGCTACCCATCGTTATTTTGCTCGCTTCCGTTCCGGGTATATTAAAATCTACCCATAAGAGATTAATCGCCTCCAAGTTGGTAATAGGCGTACTCGGATCAATAATATCCCCTAAATTGACCTGACGGAGACCTAATCGTCCGCTGAACGGCGCGCGTATGAGTGTTTGATCGAAAGCGGCTTGACTTTGCGCTTGTTTAGCTAGATCGATTTGGTAACTTGCCGAAACTTTATCAAGGTCTGCTTTTGCAAATACCTTTTTTTTATACAACGTTAAACCACGTTCATAGTCGGCTTTACTTAATTGTGTTTGCGCTTTAGCGGCATCTAATTGAGCTTTTAAAATATCCGGATTGAGCTGCAGCAAGGGTGCACCGGCTTTAACATTTTCACCGGAACGGAAAAAAATGCCAGTAATGCGGCCAGATGTTTCCGCCTTGATAACGGTGCCTTGACTGGCAGATAGACTCCCGACAGCCTCTATCGTTTTTTGCCAAGATCCTAGGCATGCAGGAATAGCTTCCACCACTACAGGAGATGTGAGTTGAGTGCCTTTTTTATTAAAAACGATGCTAACCGCACTCGCGGCCATTAAGCCGGATAGGAATATGTAGCAAATTAAGCTTTTTGACATATTGTTATTTTTATTTGTTGACGCTTTTATTTTGTAAAATTCGCAGAATTAACGACTATAGAGGCTTAATAGCTTGAAATCAACCAGAGAATTTTAGTGAACATAAGGGGTAAAGGAACAATTATTTTTCTAGAGTCTAGATAAAGTCTCGTTCTTCGGTGCGTTTAGTCAATACTTCATAACCGGTTTCAGTAACGAGTAATGTATGTTCCCATTGCGCCGATAGGCTATGATCTTTGGTTATGACTGTCCATTGATCCGGCATGAGTTTAGTGAAACGTTTACCGGCATTGATCATAGGCTCTATGGTGAAAGTCATGCCAGGGACTAACTGGACCCCAGTACCGGTTCGACCATAGTGCAGTATTTGTAAGTCTTCATGGAAGAGTCGACCTATACCATGGCCACAATATTCACGTACTACGGAAAATCCTTCAGCTTCGGCATACTGTTGTATGCATGCGCCAATATCACCTAAGTGGGTGCCAGGCTTGACCAAGCGTATGGATTTATACAAACATTCTTGAGTTATTTTTGATAAACGTTGCGCTAATATCGAAGGTTTACCGACAAAAAACATTTTACTGGTGTCACCGTGGTAACCGTCTTTAATGACAGTGACATCAATATTAATCAGGTCGCCATCTTTTAAGACGCGATCGCTAGGGATGCCGTGGCAGACCTGGTGATTGATAGATGTGCAAATAGATTTCGGAAAACCACGATAGTTTAAGGGAGCAGGGATGGCTTGTTGTTCATTGACGATATAGTCATGACAGATTTTATCGAGGTGGTTGGTGGTAACCCCTACTTTAACATACGGGACAATCATTTCTAAAACTTCTGCCGCTAAGCGTCCCGCAATACGCATTTTATCGATTTCTAGCGAAGTTTTTATAATAATAGATGACATAATAAATGGATTTTATAAATTAATTGATCTGACCATGGCAATGTTTATATTTTTTTCCAGAACCGCATGGACAAGGATCATTGCGTCCTGTTTTATCAGAATTTCGTTGCGTACTAAGACGAGCGGTTGCAGTTTCATTAGTTAATGATTCCCCATCAGTCGCTAATAAGTCTTGATGTTGAAAATCGAGTAATTGTGGCATTTGTTGGCGTCGTTGCTCTTCCAAGCGTTCGGCATCTTCAGGTGTCTGTATTTGCAAACAGCTCAATAAACTGATGACTTGGTATTTTAATTGATCTAAAAGTTCAGCAAATAATAGGAAAGATTCACGCTTGTATTCTTGTTTCGGATTTTTTTGTGCATAGCCACGCAGATGTATCCCTTGACGTAAATGATCCATAGCCGCTAAATGATCTTTCCATAAAGTATCCAGTGTTTGTAGCATCAAAGTTTTTTCAACTTGGCGCAGCGTCGGCGAGCCAAATAATTTTTCTTTTTCTGCATAAGCATTTTGAGCGGCAAATAATATTTTTTCACGGAGATTTTCTTCCAGACAGTTAGGATCTTCCAACCATGTGTCTATCGGCAAATCTAAGCAAAAATTTTGTTTCAACTCATTTTTTAAGCCCGGTATATCCCATTGTTCTTCTAAGCTTTGTGGTGGAATAAAATGTTCAATGGCGCTATAGATAACGTCAGCCCATAAATTGTTAATCACCGGTGAAATATCTTCTGTAGCCAATAATTCATTACGTTGTTCATAAATCACTTTACGTTGTTCGTTGGCGACGTTATCAAACTCTAATAATTGTTTGCGCACATCAAAATTACGGCCCTCTACCTTACGTTGTGCATTTTCTATGGCGCGCGTTATCCAGCGATGTTCAATGGCTTCGCCGGGCTGCATGCCAATCTTTTGCATAATCATGGCAACTCGATCCGAAGCAAAAATCCGCATTAAATTATCTTGCAGGGATAAATAAAAACGCGAGGAGCCTGGATCACCTTGTCGACCGGAGCGTCCGCGTAATTGATTGTCGATACGGCGTGATTCATGACGCTCGCTACCGATGATATGTAAACCACCGGCGGCAATCACTTCATCATGTTTTTTTTGCCAGTTAAGTTTATGTTGCGCAATTTCTTCCGCAGAGCTATCACTCGGTAAGGCAGCGAGTTCAGCTTTTAAATTGCCACCCAAAACAATATCCGTTCCACGACCAGCCATATTCGTGGCAATGGTTACTGTGCCAGGACGACCGGCTTCAGCAATAATTTGGGCTTCCTTTTCGTGAAACTTAGCGTTAAGCACTTGATGGGGAATGTTTTCTTTTTCTAGCAGTTGCGATAAGTATTCCGATGTTTCTATCGATGCAGTACCGACTAATATCGGCTGCTTACGCGCCTGACAAGCTTTAATATCGTCGATGATGGCGGTAAATTTCTCATCTTTGGTCAAATAAATTTGATCGGCTAAATCATGACGTGAAACCGGTAAATGCGTGGGAATAACGACGACTTCTAAATTGTAAATTTGCTGGAATTCATACGCTTCGGTATCGGCGGTGCCAGTCATCCCCGCCAGTTTATGGTAGAGGCGAAAGTAATTCTGAAACGTGATCGACGCTAAGGTTTGATTTTCGTTTTGAATGTTGGCTTTTTCTTTGGCTTCAACTGCTTGGTGTAAACCATCCGACCAGCGTCGACCCGACATTAAACGGCCGGTATGTTCATCGACAATGATTACCTGATTATTTTGTACGATGTAATCAATATCACGTTGAAATAGATAATGTGCACGTAATGCCGCATAAACATGATGCATTAAACCAATATTAGTCAGGTGATATAAGTTTTCACCTGGATTTAGTAAGCCTTGTTTGACTAATAACTCTTCTAACTTTTGATGTCCTTCTTCGGTTAAGTAAGCTTGTTTAGCTTTTTCATCCAGATAAAAATCGCCGGGACCGTCTTCTTCTTTTCTTAAAATCAGTTTAGGTATAATTTGATTGATCTTGATATAAAGTTCCGAGCTTTCTTCGCTGGCACCAGAAATAATTAAGGGGGTACGAGCTTCATCTATCAAGATGGAGTCCACTTCATCGACAATGGCAAAATTTAAAATGCGTTGTGATTTTTCTGCCAATGAGAAAGCCATATTATCGCGTAAATAATCAAAGCCAAATTCGTTATTGGTACCGTAAGTAATATCTGCCGCGTAAGACGCTTGTCGTTGGGGAAGAGGGAGATCAGAAACAATCACACCGGTACTTAAACCTAGAAAAGCATAGACTGGCTTCATCCATTCGGCGTCGCGTTTGGCTAAGTAATCGTTGACAGTCACGATGTGTACACCTAAACCACTTAAGCCATTCAGATAAGCAGGTAAGGTAGCGACTAAGGTTTTACCTTCACCAGTACGCATTTCAGCAATTTTGCCACTATGTAAAACCATTCCACCAATTAGTTGTACATCGAAATGACGCAAACCTAACACACGAGTACTTGTTTCACGCACTACAGCAAAAGCTTCTATTAACAATTCATCTAAAGAGCAACCATCTTGTAAGCGGGCTTTGAATTCTGATGTTTTTGCTTGCAATTGCGCATCAGATAAACTTTGCATACTAGGTTCTAGCGCATTTATCGCAACAACGGTTTTTTCAAATTGTTTTAGTACGCGCTGATTGCGGCTAGGAATAAATTTACTTAAAAGCTTAGAAATCATAAATATAAAAAAGTCTCAGTATGCTTTACGCAACAAACTCAACAAAAGCCCAGAAAATGTGCTCACTGTACTAAAAAGTAAGTGATAGTGCTAGTCGTTGCTCAATAACAGACAAAATAGTAGCAGCATCTAAACCTGCTTCTGCAAGCAATGTATTTGGGTCACCATGTTCAATAAATTGACCCGGAAGTCCTAAGATCAATACATCACAAGGAATGCCTTGTTGATGTAGAAACTCACTCACCGCTGACCCGGCACCACCTACCTTAACATTTTCTTCTAAGCTGACCAATAAGCCATGTGTTTTTGCTAGATTACGCAACAACTTTTCGTCTAAAGGTTTGACGAAGCGCATATTAACCACAGTTGCATCCAATGACTCACCGACACTGAGAGCGGGATGCAACATGGAGCCAAAGGCCAACAAGGCTATCGATAGTCCTTTACGACAGATTTCTGCTTTGCCGATAGGGATACATGACATTTTTTCTTCTACTAAAGTGCCTCTCCCGACGCCACGCGGATATCGTACTGCGCAAGGCGTGGTTAGTTGAAAACCAGTGTAAAGCATTTGTCTTAATTCATTTTCATTGCTCGGTGTCATGATAGTCAGATTCGGAATGCAACGCAGATAAGATAGATCAAAGCAACCATGGTGGGTTGCGCCGTCTCCACCGACAATTCCGGCCCTATCTAAAGCAAACAATACAGGTAGATTTTGTAGCGCAACATCATGTATCAGTTGATCATAAGCACGTTGCAAAAAGGTAGAATAAATGGCAACTACTGGTTTTTGACCTGCGCAGGCTAAACCTGCCGCGAAAGTGACGGCATGTTGTTCCGCGATGCCAACGTCAAAGTAACGATCCGGATAACGTTCCGAAAACTCTATTAGATCCGATCCTTCACGCATCGCCGGTGTAATCGCGATTAGACGCTCATCGGTAGCCGCCATATCGCAAATCCATTGCCCAAAAATATTCGCGTAGGTTCTAGGTTTGGGTTTATTCGCAGTAGTGGGTAATACCGGCGCTAAAAAATGTGGGTTGACGGCATGATAAGCAATAGGGTTTTGTTCTGCGGCAGTATAACCTTTGCCTTTGGTAGTAATGACATGAACCAGTTGCGGGCCAGATAATTGACGTAAATTGCTGAGTGTATTTAACAATAAAGGTAAGTCATGGCCATCAATCGGGCCAATATAATTAAAACCTAATTCTTCAAATAAAGTACCCGGTACTAACATCCCTTTGACATGCTCTTCAGTACGTTTAGCGAGTTTACGTACACTGGGAATAGATTCTAAAATTCTTTTACTGCCTTCTCTCACACTAGAGTAAAGTTTACTGGATAATATACGCGCAAAATAATTAGATAAGGCGCCGACATTGTTGGAAATCGACATGTCATTGTCATTGAGTACGACTAAAAGATCCGCATGGATATCGCCCGCATGATTTAAAGCTTCAAAGGCCATACCTGCAGTCATCGCTCCATCGCCTATAACTGCTATCGCTTTTTGGCCGGTGTTATTTTTTTTAGCGGCGACACTAAATCCTAATGCTGCGCTAATAGAAGTGCTCGAATGACCGACACCAAAGCTATCAAATGAACTTTCTTCGCGCGAAGGAAAGGGCGCTAAACCATGAGTTTTTCGAATACTGCAGAGTTGTTCGCGGCGACCGGTCAGAATTTTATGTGGATAGGCCTGATGGCCGACGTCCCAAACAATATGATCGTATGGCGTATTAAACACATAATGCAAGGCAATGGTTAATTCTACGGTTCCTAAATTAGCGGCAAAATGACCCCCACATTGATCCAGCGTTTGAATAAGAAACGCTCTGAGCTCTGTGGCTAATTGCGGCAGCTGCGTAGGTGTGAGGTTGCGCAACTGTGCGGGAGAATTAATCTGTTCTAATATACTCTTCGCACTTGAATTTTTGTCTGCGTTGCCGCTCAATTCGCAATCCTCATGTATCTTGAAGAAATGAAGGTTGCTTCATTATCGCGGCGCCCTGCCAAAAATCCAATTGCTGTGAGTATAAAAAGCATATGATATGTTTAAATTCCATGTAGTTTCTAAGAGAAAATTATCCTGATGTTGGGTTAGGGTTATTGATGTTTTGCGCTTGTTGTATCAGTTGAGCTCTTCCTTGGTTGTTGAGTTCTAACACTAAGACCGACATAGTAGCGAGTAAACGCTCTAATGTCATCCGTGTTTGATAGCTCTCTGCTAAGTTTTCGGCTAATAATTCGACTTGTTGACGCTGCAATGTGGCTGGATTTTCATTAATCAAATCATTTTTATACCAGTTTTTATCTAGAATTCGGCGTGTTGCCATAAAATTTTCTAATTTTAATAGGCTGACTGGGCCCGATGTTTGACGACTTAATGCTGCCAATGCAGGCTGCACGGCAGGATCGGCTTTGCTAGGATCGATGGGTTGTCGTTCTGCGTACAGTTGATTAAGATTACTTAGCGCGACACTTTGTGTGGCTAAATAGCTGCGTAAGCTCGCGAGATATTCTTGTATGGGTTTTTCATTCAGTTTAATTCTTAGATTATTCTTTTTATCCCCATTTAGATTAGCAACCAGTTGATTGAAGTTGACGGTATTGATAGGTGTTAGCGAAGTATTTAAGGCATTAATAACATTTTTAGCTTCAGCGGCTTCGGTGTCACTATAGCTAATAGGTTGTAGCAAACTATTGATATCTATCGAGTGTAAAGGATTTTTTTCTATATTAGGATTAGCTTTTGTATTCGGATTCCAAGTAAAAGCGACTATATTATTGTTTTTATCATCTAAATTAGCAGATTGGATAAGTAGTTGTTGCGTCAATGGGCTAACCAAGGGTGAGGTGGGATATAACAAATAAGCGGCTTGAGCATTGTTAATAGCAATAGTTAAGTCATCACCTACCGGTGCAGTGTTCATGGCACTGGCATGGATTGCAATAGTTCCATAACCTGCAATTAAGTTATCAACACCGATATTATTGGTAGTATCTGCATAACTAGATAGGCTGTAGAAACTTAGGCTTGCTAAACTAATACTTAAAAAACTGTTTTTTAAAGTTTTTATTTTTGATGAGTAAGGCATAAAAACATCCTCATGGAGTTTGAAAGTAAAATTTCTTATAAATTAGCATTGGATTGCGATTTGTTTGTATTAGGGGTTGTTTGTGAGGGCGCAAAAATATTCGGTGGACTAGGAATAGCTAAATTTGCTGATGGCGTTGGACCTGGAATAGGTGCATTGGAATAAGGGTTTACTTTGGCGTTTTTTTCCCAAATATTAGGCGGTTGCTTTGCCCAGGGATTAGGCTGCAGCCAGGGATTTTTATTGGCTGTGTTTGCAGGTTTATCTGAAGGTGAAAAGGCTTTATCGTTATTTGAACGAGGCGTGGGCGTTGATGATGCAGGGGCTTCAGGTACTGACTTGTTTTGTTGAGAAGAGCTGTCCGGGGTGGCATTGGCTGCTTTCAAGGCATCCAGAACCGCTTGCGAGGCATTGGCTTCAGACTGTTTGATTTCATCACGATAGTCTTGCAAAGGATCATTTTTCGTGGATGCAGAATAAGCATGTGCCAGACCGATCGAGGAACAACCGAAAAAAATTAAAGCATATCGAGATATACTCACAATTACTCCCCCTCTAACGCTTTTAAAACTAAGTCCAAACGATCTTGCGAAAAAACTCTGGCGAGTAGACGTAAGCGCTCAAAGCTAATATTCCTACGCAGAAATAAGCCAGCTTCATCTTCAGGACCATTACTGACTTCTTCGGCATGCATGAGTAATTTAGCGGCAGAACCTGGATGTGATGTATCTAAGGCTTGGAGTAGACGTAAAGTACGTGACATACCTAAGTGGTTGCCTAAACGGATAAACAAAGCTTGTTGAGCGAGTTTATCCAGATCGACTTTATCGATATCATCCAGCTCTTTACCCAGTTCTAAGATACTGGCTTCAAGTGCGCTATCGCCATCCTGAGTCCAGGATTCAACACTTTCCATGAAGCAAAGAACCCGATAGATCAAAGGGTCTTGATAGTGTTTCCAATAGAGATGTGAACCTTTGTGAGTGAGATCAGGCATAAGTATTATATTTTTATTTGTAATATTCTATTTTAATAGGTATAAAACTGCTGCAAAGGAATCTTGATTATCCAACTTAATGCAAGCTAAATCAAACCCAATCTAGGTCTAGGTGAAAATTTACTGGGGGTAAGCTTACTTCAGGAAGCTCTATTGGCGGCATTTGGCTGTCTAAATATGCCTAGAGAACTGAAATTTGCAAGTTTGGTGTGGTCGGGATAATATAGGTAATTAAACCGCGGGGTGATACGTGAGTTTTTTTGGTGGTATAAAAAAAATAATTAAGCCAGCTGTTGATGTTCCGAAGTGGATAGACTATCGGCAATTGGTTAAAAGCAATCGTTCGATTTTCGGATTTATTAAAAAGTTTTTCATTCCTGATCAAGCTAAGACACAGGAGTCCTTTGAAGAGGCACTGTTACGTCTTAAGCTAACTCCAGCCGATTTAATTCAACGCAGTAAAGAATTTACGCGTTTGATGTGGATATGGATTTTTCTTTTCTTACTGACTCTTAGCTATAGCATTTATTTCTTATATAATAATGCTTTACGAGGATTTTTTCCTTGTCTTGCCATTAGCGTTATTATTTTAACGCAAATCTTTCGTTATCATTTTTGGCTTTTTCAAATTAAGCAGCGTCGGTTAGGTTGCGGTTTTCGTGATTGGTTAAATAATCAATTTATTATTGGAAAGAAAAAATAATGAAAAAGATTCTATTAAGTGGCTTTCTCTGCTTGTTTCCATCCTTATTATTAGCAGATAACTTAACTTTAACACCACCCAGTACAGATTTATCGATGTCGTATTTAGCGACTATTTTTGGTGTCGTGGATGGCGTATTACATGGAACAGGAAGTCAAATTTTAGGAACTATGTTCGGTGCCTTTAATGCCATTATATTAGTCATGGCTTCTGTCATATTAACCTATGTTTTATTTATTTCGATCTTAAATACTTCACATGAAGGTGAGTTTCTCGGTAAAAAATGGTCATCGATATGGGTACCTTTAAGAACCGTCATGGGTATCGGTTTATTATTACCGAAAGCGAGCGGTTATTCGTTTATACAAATCATGGTGATGTGGGTGGTGGTACAAGGAATCGGTGCAGCGGATGAAGTCTGGAATGTTGCTTTAAATTATATGAATCGTAACGGGACCATCGTTGAACCGATACAATCTCTGGCACCCGATCCAACATCTGGAAAAGCAAATAATACTTTTCTTATTAATAAAGCAGGAAGTATTCTTAAGTCAGAAGCCTGCATGCTCGCGGTGCAAAATGCGCTAATGCGTCAAAATGCTGCAAGCCCATCTTCCGGTACTCCCACGGCTCCCGTTCCTGATTTCATGAGCTCACTGTCTGTAACTGGGAAAGGTTCTGATGGCTTAAACACCGGCTTACCAATAAAGTACTCAAAAGATACGGGTGGGTTTATAACATTTCCTGGTAGAGAAGGTTTAGTTAAAACACCTTACGAAAAATATATAGGTATGTGCGGGAACGTTTCTTGGGATTTTATTGGTAAGAGTGATAATGCCAAAGTGTATAACCCGGCGCAATTGACCGCCAATGATAGTGCCAGTATTGCGGCTAGACAAATGACTTTAGATATAGGTTCGCTAGCTAAATCCATAGCCAATAAATTAGTTCCTCCTTACACAGATAAATCAGATAAAACAGTTCCAGTAATTAATTTGCTTGTAGACGATACTATCTTTGTTCCCGATGCATTAGTCGGTACCGGTGATGATTATTTTGCAATCGTAAAACCTGCTTTACGATCCTTAGATGACGATGCCAATAAAAAATATAAGGATTTTATCAAAAATGCTAAAGATACCGGCTGGATACTGGCCGGAAGTTATTACTACAACATGGCACGTTTAGAACAAAATATAAAGAAAAATACTGGTATATTGGCAATTAAGGACAAAATGAATACATCATTTGTTCCAACGTATGACAAAGGAAGTTTTAACGATATCTCTGATGACAATGTTAAAATTAACTTAAAAAATAATTTGCCTAGCAATGACGGCGTGATTGATAAATATATTCTTGCCGAAATCGCTAACGCAGGAAAGAATAATAATCCAGGGCCTGAAACAAATCCTTCGTTTCCAGCGAATATACACGCAACTTCTGGGGGCGTGGGGTCTATGGTAAATGGACTAATGAATCTCATATTCCCACGTGTATATGATTTCGAAAAAACTCTAGCAAATAATATTAATAAGGAACAAATGGATCCTATTTTTGCTCTAGTATCGGTAGGAAATGGTCTAGTTAGCATGGTAGAGCAAATATGGATAGCTATATTAGCCGCTGCTGTGGGATTAGGTGGGATTGGTGCTGTAGTTTCGTTTTTCTTCCCTGGGCCTGCGATTGTAGCGGGTTTAGTTGCTTCGATAATAGTGTCGATATTTATGCCATTAATTACAGTCTGGATGATCGCTAATTTGCTGCTAGGTTCGGTACTATCCTATTACGTGCCACTTATTCCTTTTTTCCTATTTACGTTTGGTGCCATTACTTGGTTTGCAGTCGTGCTAGAGGCAATTTTAGCTGCACCATTAGTTGCTTTAGGTATTACTCATCCAGAAGGACATGATTTTTTAGGGAGGTCAGAGCAGTCGGTTATGTTGCTGGCTAGTGTTTTTTTAAGGCCGATGTTAATGATATTTGGTTTAATTTTTGGAATTATTTTATCTTATGTCGCATTGTCGGTATTTAACCGTGGTTTTGCTATTGCTGCACAGTTTTTAACAGAATACAACGGCGATTTATTTAGTATGATCTATCAGTTAGCGATGATGGCTATTTATACCGCCGCAATATTAGCTATTGTTAATCGATGCTTTGCGATGATTTATGAGGTGCCGAATAAGGTATTACGCTGGATCGGTGGCCAAGCAGAAGGTAGTCACGAAGAACAGATGTTGCAAAGCATTCGTAGTCAACATGATGGAGATGTAAGACAAGTGGCTCAGCAAGCGCCCACCAGTGAAACGCTTACTGGCGCGATTACAACTGGGCAAAAAGCCGGCGAAGCTTTATCCTCAGGTAGTCAAACCTCAGCTAGCAGTTCTAGTGGGGGTGGTGGAAATAGCGCTGGCGGCGATGCAGCAGCAGGCGGAGGAGTGCCGCCTGAAGCAGCGCTGCTATAGTTTTAACATTTAGTGATGCGATATTTTAAGTATTTAACCTATGAAAGAATATGAAAGAAGATGTTGAATTTAATTTAAATTTAGATGAGTTATTTGCTCAGCTTGCTGAAATCACACAAAGCTCCGATATAAATCAGCAGGCGTATTTATATTTATTGCTTTTATGGGGTTACTTTGAAGTTTCTATGCAGGATGGAACTGAAGGAGAAGCCTCTGGAAGCATTTCATTGTCCAAGCCTAATGTTATTCAAATTGCACAAGGCTATCAAATCTTTGATTACGGGTCGCATCTGAAAACGGCGACTGGAAAATTTTATGGCAGTTACACAACAGGACGGTTATTAGTAACAGTGCGCGAGATGATTAAACTACTGAGTGAACGCGGTGCTAAAAAGCTTCAATTTTCTGGATTGGAT
The DNA here is from genome assembly GCF_964031245.1 of Rickettsiella endosymbiont of Miltochrista miniata. NCBI lineage: Bacteria > Pseudomonadati > Pseudomonadota > Gammaproteobacteria > Legionellales > Coxiellaceae > Rickettsiella > Rickettsiella endosymbiont of Miltochrista miniata. The sequence goes on along the minus strand of NZ_OZ035017.1, from coordinate 1,233,396 downwards.
GCAGCTAAACGCTTTGCTAGTCTCGAATGCGAAAAATACAAAATAAAAGTAACTAACTTTACGCCTGATAATAAGACCCAAATATTACGTGATCGTTTACCGCGTCTAGATAGCTTACGCACTAGCATCGCTTATACAGCTAGCAAATAAATCCGTTTTTATCCTTTTCCACATTTGAATTTTTGAAGGAAACTAAGAAGGCCCTCTAGGTCTTGAGTAGGCCACGTCCTCTTCTTCAGTTTCTGAATTATAACCAGATTCCACAGAGGGATTTGTGGATAACGGATTTTTGTTTTTAATTTGCAAGGGTTGATGATCTTGCAATTTCTTTTTAACTTCATCAATACTCAATTGTAATTCCTTTATCTGTTCTGCATTTAATACTGCTTTTTTCCTAATGACAGTGGGTTTGCCATTATTATTCAAGCGTTTGGTGGTAAGTGTAATATCGTTGGGATTTATTAGGATACCTTTTTCTTCAATCACTTTTTTTATTGCATTTACAACTCTTCCTTCATCGTCCCTAATTCGGGGGGCAAGTCTCACGCCTAAAATTTTTAGGTCGATATCCATGGTTGCTATATAAAAAATCAACATTATAAGAAGAGCAATAGCTGGATTTCTATATTGAAGTCCGATCTCGCCGAGTTGTCTAGAAATAGCGTCCCTATTAGGAACAGTAAGTTCAATATTTATTTTTTCTCCGTTCTTTTTATTAGCTAAAGTATGCATTAACTGCTCAGAAAGATTATCTTTATGAACTTTAAAGCCGGTGACTGGAGCAGGCGCAGCGCCCGTTGATAGCTTATCAAGATCGGTTTCTTTTAAGGCAAACGTGGCATCTGGATCGTTTGCTTTCAATTCTGATTCTTCGTTATTTATATGTAATTGAAGCTTGGCTACTTTAGACCAAACCCCGTCAATTTCTTCTAAAAAGCTATTAAGTTTTTTCCCGCAATTATCAGCATATTCGTTTAATACATAAATTAGTTCTTCTTTATCTTCTTCATTGAAGCTTTGCCCCTTTGCAGTGAGTTCATGGTTTAAGGTATCGCAAAGTGTGGGTTTTAATTTATCCAATTTATCTTTCAAAAAAGTTTTTGCTTTCTGTACAGTTGCATGAGGATCAAAGCTTGCTAATGCATCTTTCTCAACTAAATCTAATAGCTTTAAATATTCTGATTTTAATTCTTGATCAAATTTTTTAAAAGTAGCTTCTAATGGCTCTTTAAAACCAACATCATAAATATTTTTTCCATCTTCGGAAAGATTATCTTTAAATTCTTTTCCAAATAATTTGAAAAATTCTTTTTTATCAAAATTAGGTGAATCAACTAATTTTTTTTTAAAGTATGTAACTGCATCCTCATATTGTTCTAATGTATTTATTGGCATGGTTTATTATCCTCTTGAGCGTATTATTTTATGGCTGATTGTATCATCTTTTAGTTTCTCAGATGTATCGGCTAATTCTTCGCCATGAAGATTTAATTTAGTTTTAATTTCTTCTTTTGCCTTAGCGATTTTATCTTTATCCATATCAGGAGGATTTTTCATATGGCACATTATTCGAGGCCCTTTTTGAGGGCCATTATCACGGCGTAATTCATTATAGGCATGGGCAAAAAGATAAAGCTTTTCCTTCATAGCATCAGAACAATTACCAAAGTTAAGCGTACAAGTCTTAGCGTTTTTAAAACTATTAACCGAGTGGATCATTTGTGCGAAACTAATTTCCTGCATGTAGCTTTTTTTGCGTCTAAAAAATTTCTTTTCGATTTTATAGGTTAAGCATTTATCGGCGCTATGTGTGGCAGACCATTTACATATCTTCTCATTTTCTAATTTTTGTGCAAATGTAACCGTTTCATTTGGAGCAAGTGCTTTTTGTTTATAAAAAATATTTGCTTGCACATCGAATTGGTATGTATCTGAGGGATCGGACTGAAAGTTAGGTATGATCCGACATTTGTTTGGTATATAAACACCTTTTGGTATAACGAAGGTTTGTTCCTCAGCATCCGCTTGTTTTAGAGCCAGTATATCTTCGAGAATATCTTCTCTTTTTTCTATTTCCTCAGAAAATTGACTATTTGGTCTCAATTTTTCTGTGAAAGCATACAGCGATTTAATATCCGTTTTCCATTTTTCTCTTTTATTAAGCGTGTCTTGTAGATCATGAAATTTACGTAATATCTCAAACGTATTACTAACGAGCATTTGAATAGCATCTTTATTTGCAACCCCAAATTGATTTGCATTGTCTGCAAGAATATCATTGGTAATTTCTTCAGTTAGCTTATTATTCAGCCAATTCCATTTGCTGCTATCATTTTCTAACCGATAGTTTATTTTTTCTAAGATGATGTTTATTTGGGCATCGTTAACGTTTGGTCGTCCATTGACGTCTCTAATTGAAAATATGAGAGGGAGAGAATTATTCAGATTAGCTTTGAAAATCTCGGCGTCCTTCTCATCAATTAAATTTGGATATTCTTTTAGCTTAATTTCAATTTCCGAGAATGTTTTATAAAGTCTAGCGGCAGCTTTTATTTTTAAGTCATGTAATTTTTCTAACTCATTGGTTAATTCCTCAACCGTTTTATGTGTAACAGCCATAGGTTCGAGCGGCGATAGCGGAAATAATTTATAAAATTTATTATCCAGATCCTTTTGTTGCTTTTTGTTTAGTTCTAAAGCAATAGATTTATCGGTTACTAGTGCCAGTTTTTTTTCTAACCAAGCTTCGGCAGATAAATCAACTAATTCATCATTGTTTATAAGTGTTTGGTTGATAGTTGATAAAGCATTTTTTCGTAATATTAAAACGGATTTGTCAAAAACATCTTTGGATATAGGAAAGGATTTCAAATGATGATAATTCGCAGTTAAACCTAAAGCAAAATCTTCGGGTGTATCGGCATATTGGAGTTCTGATGGAATTTTTTGTATTTCCTCTTCAGACAAAGCTTGGCCATTGTTAATTTTTTCTAAAATACGAGCGATAAAAATGTGAGCAAAGTTAGTTTCAATAATAGATTTTATTTTCTCATCGCATTGATTAGAAAGTATATCTTTTGTAGCTCGTACTAAATTATTTGAGCCTTGTGAGCTACTAGCTTTTTCTTTTTCTAAGGCATCAAGCATATTCCTTGGGTTTAAAATTTCATCAACTAGTCTAGAAGCTGTGTTTAATATCGGTTCTCTATATTCTTCAGGATTTACATTAATTGCAGTTAAACCTTCTTTCAATTTAGTTATAATATACTGCTTGGCAAGTTCTTTATTTTCTGTGCTTAAGATGTGTTCTCCGCAAACTTTTAATAGCGCGACATATCGTTGAGCGTTGACTTTATTAACATTAAGGGTTTGCAGTAATACTTCGTTACTTTCCGCATAGTCTATTGGAGCGCTGCTCAATGTATTAGGCATGAACAAACGTAAAAAGTTTTTTGCTGCATTTTCAGGGGAAAGTACAACTACTTCTTCTTCAGGTTGTGAAACAATTTGAGTAAGCGCCTCTTTAATTTCTGCTTTTGTATCTTCATCATTGAGCAAACGATCCACAGTATCCCTAACCAATAGTTTAAGCTTAATTGCTTCGCTTTCAGAGGATATTAGCAATGCACTATCTATAGCTCTGTATTCAGGTTTATTCAGTTCAGTTATAACTGTTGTTTGATAATCGTTTTGTAACCATGCTGCTAATGTACATCCGAGTTGGTTTTTAAACTCAGAATCTACTAATAAGTTATTAATTTGTTGTTCTTGTGTTAAGGCCATGGGCATACCACCATCTATAGGAGTTATTGTTATTGGTGTTCTGGAAGGTCCTTCTAGGGGGTCAGTTGTTAAATCTATCAAATCACGGTTGGTAGAATTATTTTGGATAAAAGCTGCATTTTGTTCAGCAACGAAATCCTTTCTCAAATTAGGTAAGCTTTGTGATCGAAACAGGATCGAAGATGAATGATTTAAAGAAGAGGACGTTAAATCGGCTAAACCTGAATCCTCTCCTGATGAAGAATTTAGGTTTGCAAGAAAGTTAAGTGGCTCGGAAGAGGAGCCCGGTGTATGGTCAATAGACGAAGCAATTGATGAGCCTGGGGAAGAATGGAGTTGTGGGCTTATTTTCCCTGTGTTTGTATCCTTGTTTGAGTTTAGATCGATGAGAAGACTTTCATCGGTGGGTATATCTTGGATTGGCATAGGGTTCTCCTTATCCTTTAATTCCTGTAATTGTTTTTCCAAACTTAGTGTATTTTGCTTTGCTGTTGTTATTTGGGTTTTTAAATTTTCTGATTCTTGTTTGCTATTTTCAAGTTGTTGTTGAATTTCGGCGATTCTATCCGTAAGGACTCTTATTTCTTTATTTTTTAGTTTTAAATCTTCTTCAAGCGTACCATATTTAATTTGTAGATCGCTATCTATTTTTTGGATATTTTTATATTCATTTTTTAAGTTTTTATTATCATCAGATAATTCTTCTTCACTCTTTTTTGATTGAGTAAGACTTTCATTAACTCGGACTAACTCAGTTTCGATTTCTTTTAAATTTTCTTTTGTAGTTTGTAATTCTTCATTAAGACTTTCTAAGTCTTTATCAAGAAAAGTTAATCTTTGCGCATGTTGTTGTTTTTCTTCTTCAAGGTTTGCAATATTTTCATTTTTTTCCTTTAATTCATCTTGTAGCTCAGTCATTTCAAATTTTGATTCCTCTAATGCGTTTTGCGCACTGTTTAACTCCTTTAATTCTTGAATTTGTATTTCTTGTATTGACTTAAGCTGGCTTAACTCTTCGATCCGCTTTGTAAGTTCAGATATTTTATCTTTATTAGTCGATTTACTTGTTTGTAGATTATCTAGTTCAATTTGAAGACTGCTTATTGTTTCTTCAGATTCTTTTTGTTTTTCCTGAGCTATGTGTAAATCTTGACATAAGCTTTCTTTTTCACTTGTTAAGCTTCCAATTTGGTTTGAAAGAGCAAATTTGTCATTGGTTAATTGACCTATATCTTGTTGATGTTTTATTGTTTGTTGTTCTAGCTGGCGGTTTCGATTTTCTAATTGTTTAGACTTTTCCTGAATTTCCATTGAAGTTTTATTTAAGCTTGCTATTTGATTTTCTTGCTTTTCTATTAAATTTGAATTAATTACTATTTTTTTTGTTAACTCGTCAATAGTTTTTTCTTTATCTAGCACAAGTTGTTTTAGCTGCGTGAGCTCATTGGTAAGTCCAGATATTGCTTCTTGGTTAGATGAATTATTGGTTCGTAGCTTAATTAATTCATCTTCGAGTTTAGTTGTTTCAAGCTTAGATTCTTCTGTTTGAGTGAACAATTTTTCTTGTAATCTCTTTAACTCGCCATTTTTTTGCTCAAGTTCAGCTTTTGTTTCCTTTAAGGAAGCCCGTATCGATTTTAGTTCTTCCTGGTAAGCAGTAGTTACATAATCATCAACAGTTTCTTCGTTATCATCATAATCCCAGTTATCTTCCAGGCTATAATTTGCTGGAGTAGTAGCTTGATATAGTTCTTTATTTTGATCTTCAAGTTGAATAAGTTGATTGGTTAAGCTCGAAATTCGTTCTTCAAGTACCTTTTTTTCCGCTGTTACTTTTTTTGTATTCTCATTAATTAGTGTATTGCCAGTTTCTAAATCTTTATATTGGTTACGTAGGGCGTCAATTTCTTGTTTATGGATTTCAAGGAGCCGCTTTTTTTGTTCATCTTGGGATTTTAAATTATATAATGTTGAAATTAATTGTTGTTTTAAAAAATCGAGTTTTTCAATAGTTTGATCATTATAAGAAAAAATACTAATATCAGTTACGTCTTCATCGAGAGGAATTATAGTGTCAATCGGGTTAATTTTGTATTTGGTATCTATAGAATCAAGTTTTTTGTGAGTTTGTGTCTCATTGGAATTTAACTTATCTAACTCAGTTTGCATTGTTTGAATGAACAAGAATGCTTGCTCATTAAAGGCAGTTAATTCTCCATTTAATTCCTTTGTTTTATTTTCTTCCAAATGTAGTTTTGCGGTAAGTGATGTAAAGCTTTCTTTGGCTTGACTGATTTTTTCTTTAAGCGGTTCTAATTCTTGCCTTTTTAAATCATTCGCGGCTAATTGTTCGCGCGCAGTTTTTTCTCCTACGTTTGCTTCCTGGAGTTGATGCTTAACTGTTTCTAATTGGCCAGTAATTTGTTGAAATTCTTTTTCCTTTGCTTGCAATGTATCATTGATTTTGGTAACTGTTTGTCGTTGTTCCTCAATTTGTTTATCTTTTTCTCTAATTTCTTCCTTTAATTGGCCGGATTGTTCTATTTGGGCTTTTAACTGCCTTTCAACTTTAACGATGACATTTTTTTGTTTTTCTAAATCCCGATCTTTAATTGTTGACTCAGCTATAAACAACTTATGATTCATTTCCAAAGCTTGGTGGGTATCTTTTTGTTTAGACAGCTGAGTTTGAATTTCATTTTTTTGGGTGTTTAAACTGTTTTTTTGTTTTTCTAATTCGATTTTATTTAACTTTAACGCGTCGATAGTTTTTTTAGATTCATCGAATTTTTGAATAGCGTCATTAAGTTCTCGCACTTTAAGACTGATTTCATCGTTCAGTTTGTTTATTTCTGCATGAAGTAATTGTGTATTAGTTTCTTTAGATTGCAAATCTTCTTGAAGCAGTTTGTTGTGATTTCCTAAAGTATCTCGAAGAAAAGCATGTTGAGTTTGTAAATCATTTAGTTGCTTTGAGACCAAATCATGAGCGGATGACTTAAGCTCTAAATTATTGGCTGTCTCTGTTAATTGAGTATTTGTTTTTTCTACTGCATCAGCCAATTTAGTGTTGTTAGCTTCAAGTGTTTTAATTTTGACTTCAGTTTCCTTAAGCTTGGTTGTAAGATCATTTTTTTCCTGTTGAGTTTTTTGCAAGTCTGATTTAGCATTTTGTAAGCTAAGTAAATAGTCTTCTTTTAATTTTTTTAAAGATTCAAGTTCTACTTCTTTGTCTTTTGTATTCTTTTGGAAAAAAGCCAAAGTAGTTTGTAAGTTTTCCAATTTTTGTTTGTTTGATTCAGATTCCTGTTGCTGAACGGCTTCATTAGTTTGAAGAAGAATTTGTAGCTCTGATATTTGAGTTTCTAGATTCGCTTTTATAGCTTCCAGAGATTGAGATTTTTCTTCTAATTCTTTTTTTGTATGCTTAAGTTGCACTATTTCTTGATTTTGTGCTTGTTCATTGATTACAAGTTGGGTATCTATTGATGGTGTAATTGATCCTGAAGTATCAGTAGAATCGGGAGAAATATTTATACTGTCATTAATACTAGTGTTTAACATGGTATTGCTGGAAGATGGAGTCGAAATGGAACTTAATGTATCGGTCTGAGGAGGCACTAAATTATTTAAAATACCTTGTTTTACTTTGGGCCAGTCTTTAATATTACCTAATTGTGAAAAACTTAAAGTTTGATTAGGTTCTGGTTTGTTTTTTAATAATTCGTAATTCTCTGGACCTAAAGGGATAAACTTTTTTGCATTTAAGCTTTTTTGAATTTCTTGCAAACGAAATAGGCTGACGATGTTATCCCATCTAACAAAAATATATAGATTAATATATTGGAAGGTTTGCTCTGGCGTTAAAGCGTCAATTTTTGTTTCAAATGTTTCTAGTTGACTTATTATTTTTTGCTCACTAGTTTGGCTTTCCTTCTCTAATTGTTTCCTTAATGCCATCATTTTGATTCTATCAAAGCTAAATAAGCTAAAAACTTTTTCGCGAATTTCTTTTGTTTTTTCATCGGTTTTAGGATCTTGAAACCAACCATTTGTTATTGTTAATAAATCAATAACTTTACCTTTCTGACTTGTTCCTGGTTTAGATTGTCTAGGCGGTATAAAAAACAAATTATCTATTTCTGTTTTTTTATTTTCTGTAAATAATGAGAATAAATCATCGGATCCATTTGCGGATATAAATTTATTTAAATTGTAAAGACCCTTTTTTATAGCATCATAATTTTGAGCATTTTTTGGTTGAGGGGTTGTTAATGGCATTTTTATTCCTTGTATTGAATTATTATTCTTTTTATTAATAAAGGTTTTTTACTTATTTAATTCTACGCGATGAACCTTAAGAAACTCTTAAGGTTTTCTTAATGAAAGGTTACGTGCAGATTAAGAGTGAACTAGCCGGCCGTTGGTTTTAGGCAGTAAAACTATGGAATAGCTAAGAAATAGTTGTGAATTTAAACAATTTGAAAATTTATTTCATCGGCAAATCATAAAATTGAGCGATGATTTTCCAGGCCTGCTCGGCGGTTTCAACATAATGAAATAATTTTAAATCGTTGGCATCGACCATACCTTCACTGAGTAAAAAATTAAAATCGATTAATTTTGACCAATATTTTTTGCCGAATAATAGCAAGGGAATCGGTTTGATTTTTTTGGTTTGTAACAAGGTTAAGGCTTCAAAGAGTTCATCCAAAGTACCATAGCCGCCGGGGAAGCAGACTAAGGCTCGGGCACGGATCAGAAAATGCATTTTGCGTATCGCAAAATAATGGAATTGAAAGCAGAGTTCCGGCGAAATATAAGGATTGGGGCTTTGTTCGTGTGGTAGCACGATATTTAAACCGATACTTTTGGCTTTGACATCCTGTGCACCGCGATTGGCCGCCTCCATAATGCCTGGCCCACCGCCGGTGACAATGACGAAATGACGACGTCGATTTTTTTGACAGCGCTCCGAGACAATTTGACTGAAACGTTGCGATTCTTCGTAGTATTTGCCTTTTTCTAGTTGGTTTTTAAGCAATTTTTCTGCTTTTTTGGCGGAAGCACTATTGGGCGTCTGTTTTAATTTTTTTTGTATTTGCTTTAACTCCTGCTTGGTCACTTCTGGATCGACAACTCGAGCGCTGCCAAACACAACAATGGTGGATTCGATCTTTAGCTTTTGTTGCGAGAGTTCTGGTTTTAACAACTCTAGTTGTAAGCGCACCGAACGTAAGGATTTGTGGAGCAAAAAATCATGGTCTAAAAAGGCCAGTTCAAAGGCAGGCCAGGCCACTTTTTGCCGGCTACGCTTTTTAACTTCGACTTTCGCGGATGAAAACGGCTTAGAATCTGCAATATCCATTCATTAACCTTGATGGGTATAAATCGTAAGTATATCAGTGCTATTCGAGTGTGCCTAATACAAATCAAGGATAGTAATATCATGAAGAATGATATATAGTAAAGATATCATTCTTGGCGAGGACATTATGCGAACCTTAGTCGATATACCCGATAAACAGCTGGGCGAATTAGCTGAGATATGTAAGCAGGAAAACCTATCTCGTGCTGCAGTCGTTCGAGAAGCAATAGCAGCCTATATCGTCGAACATCGATCCAAAAAACCCGTGGATGCTTTTGGTTTATGGGGAAAAAAGAAAACAGATGGGCTTAAATATCAACGCAAGATTCGTTCCGAATGGTAAAAGCGCTTTTTGATACCAACATTTTAGTGGATTATTTAAATGCCGTGCCACAAGCGCGAGACGAGCTAAGACTTTACCGCGAGAAAGCGATTAGTATCGTGACATGGATGGAAGTCATGGTAGGTACTGTCTCTACGACTGAAAAAAGGACAAAAGCTTTTTTGAATAGTTTTTACCTAATTGCACTTGATGATTTTGTTGCTGAGCAAGCTGTTTCACTTCGTAAACAATATCGCATCAAGTTACCTGATGCGGTAATATGGGCATCTGCGCAAGCTAATTCTATGTTGTTAATTACTCGGAATACTAAAGATTTTACTGAAAAAGAACCAGGGATTCGCGTGCCCTATAAACTTTAGGTGTTTCTGCTATTCAGACCACGGTATTACCTACCTTAATCCGTTTTATCATTAAGCTGATATTTTTCTAACCGATTTTTTAATCGCTTTATGTCCGATTAATCTGTTGATAGAGTTCGATGAGTCCTTCTGTTGATGAATCAAAGTTTGCAGACATCTGTTGGTCGCTAGGCTTATTCAAGCATTGATAAACCTTTTTATTTAATTGTTTGCCATATTCAACGCCCCATTGATCAAAGGGGTTAATCTGCCAGATGACACTTTGCACGAATACTTTATGTTCATAAAGTGCAATTAACATTCCTAAACTAAAAGGATTCAGCTCATTCAATGCCAGCATATTGTTGGCATGATTTCCCGGCAGATTTTTGTAGCAAATATCGCTGTGATAACCTTCCATAAAGGCTTTACTTTGACTTAAAGCACTGGCGATGACATGTTGGTGATGTTGAATATTAAGTTTGGGATCACGCAACGTACAAATAAAATCAGCTGAAAAATGTGCCGTACCTTGATGAAAAAGTTGATTAAAAGCATGTTGGGCATTTAAACCAATGTCTCCGAAAATGATCGGACAGGTGGCATACTCTACGGCTTCACCATTAATACGCGTCGATTTACCATTACTTTCCATCTCTAATTGTTGCAAGTAAGCAGGAAAATATTTTAACCCTGCATCGTAAGGTAATACCGCATGAGCTGAAGAAAGAAAGAAATTGACTTGCCATATGCCTAACAGACCTAACAACACCGGCATGTTAGATAACCAGGGTTGATGAAAAAAATGTTGATCCATAGCATGCGCACCGCTGAGCAGTTCGCGAAAATTTGACATACCGATGCATAAGGCGATCGGTAAACCAACCGCTGACCATAATGAGTAGCGACCGCCGACCCAATCCCAAAATGGAAATACACACTCAGGATTAATACCGAATGCGATGGCTTTTTCGATTTCGCTGGTGACGGCTAAAAAATGCTGTTTAATGGATGCTGAGCTAAATTTTTCTTGAAATAGCTTTAGGATGCTTGTGGCATTCAGGAGCGTTTCGCACGTGGTGAAAGATTTGCTGGTAATAATAAATAAGCTGCATTCTAAGTCTATTTTTTTTAATAAGCTTTGCAAGGTTCGGTCATCGATCGATGAGACAAAATGAAAACGAAACGAGTTTTTTTGCAGGGGTTGCAAGGCATGAACGGCCATTAAGGGCCCTAAATCTGATCCTCCTATACCTAAATTGATGATATCGGTTATTTTTTTGCCGTTAAAACTGCGCCATTGGTGTTGATGTAGTTGTTCCACGAAAAGTTGCATTTTATCTAAACAGGCATGAATTTTGACCAAGACATCTTCGCCATTCACAATTAATCCGGTTTTTCTAGGATCGCGTAATGCGGTGTGTAAGGCAGGAAGTTGTTGCGTGGTGTTGACGCAGGCACCTGAAAATAAGTCATGGATATGTTTCTTCAGGTGAGCATTATCTGCCAATTGGGCTAATAGTGTCAGCGTTTTATCAAGTACAGGATTTTTTGAATAATCAAAATGTAAGTTTTTTTCAGTTAAGCTAAATTTTTTAGCGCGTAATGGATCATGATGAAATAATTCTGCGATGCTGGTTTTTTTAATTTGTAAAAAATGTTGGTTTAAATCTTTCCAACTAGCCGATTGAGTCAATCCCGCTTCGATTCCTTTCATATTGTTCTTCCTCGTTTTTTAGGACGTTTGGCTCCTCGCGGCGCTTGTGTTGCGGTTAGGATTAATTGTTTTCTGGTTTCATCATCGGCTTCTAAAAATCCAGTCCACCAATTTGCAATATCTGGATCAATCTCTTTGATTTCGGCGCGTAATAATAAAAAATCATAAGCAGCACGAAAGCGTGGATGATTCATTAAACGATGTAGCATAAAAGGACGTCGTTGCAACAATCGATGTTGTAAATCCCATATTTCACGAATGGCGGAACTATAACGACGCGGGATGGTAATGAGCTTTTGTTGTTTGCTCAGTGCATAACTTACCGCGTGTTGATAGGCAATAAATGTCGGTGTGTGTTGAGTAATGAGTTGTTGAGCTTTGCTTTGAACAGTAGGCCATAAAAACACTGCAAACAAAAATGCTGGCGAAACTGTTTTTCCATCTTTGATACGCTTATCAGTGTTTTCGCAGGCCAGTTCTAGAAGTTTGTCGTTTGTATCATCTACAGAGTCTTGGTTAACGTGTGGAAATAATTCATTGAGTAAATGATATTGCTGTAGTAGTTGATAAGTTTTTAAGGCTTGGCCATGATGAAAAAGTTTAAGTACTTCTTCAAATAAACGAGCAGGTGGCACATGACGGAGTAATGGGGCAAGTTCTTGTATTGGTTCTGCAGTAGCTGGATCTAATTGGAAACCTAATTTTCCGGCAAACCGTATAGCACGCAATAATCGAACCGGATCTTCTTGGTAACGAATGCGTGGTTCGCCGATAATGCGTACCGTTTTATTTTGTATGTCGGCCAAGCCGCCACAATAGTCGACTAAAGAAAAATCGGCGATATTGTAATAGAGGGCGTTCATAGTAAAATCTCGCCGCCAAACGTCTTCTTCAATGGTTCCGTAGACATTATCGCGTAACAACATACCATGCGTGGCAATTTTGCGATGTTCAAAGGATTTTTTTTTGCTTTGCGCCCGAAAGGTACTAACCTCAATGATTTCTCTGCCAAAGCGAATATGTGCGAGACGAAAGCGTCTGCCAATCAATAAACAATTGCGAAATAGCTTTTTGATGTTTTCGGGACTGGCATTGGTGGCGATGTCAAAGTCCTTAGGTTTTTGATTGAGTAAAATATCACGTAAACAACCCCCGACTAAATAAGCGCTATATTTATGTTGATTGAGTCGATATAGAACCTTAAGCGCATTATGACTAATATCTTTGCGGGAAATAGTATGTTCAGCCCTAGGGATGATTTTAGCTTGTGCGTGAGCTATTTTTTTGGGAAATAATCGATGAAAAAACTGCTTAATAATGGGAATCTTCCTCTTCTGTGTAATTGATTAATGAGTCGGTTAGTAAGGGTTGATAGTTGATCTGTTGCTCAATGCTTTATCACACTAACCTGTTCCTAGGCATGTATGCTACCAAAATTCTTTCACAATAGTATAAAAAAATCACTGTCATGGCGAGCGAATGTCTAGATTGCCGCGCGCCTGCGGCGCTCGCAATGACGAACCGTATGCCGCGGTGCTTGCAATGGCGAGTAAGAGGTTATTCAGCTAGCTTAAATACTTCTTTTAAGTTGGTGCTTTATACACTAACAAAATCAACAGATCTTCTTTACGTAAGATAGTATTTTTACTTGGGTTAATTTTTCTGACCCCTTTGCGCTCCATGCCTAGTACTATTCCATCGATATGATTTTTTTGCATGGCTTCTTCTATAGTAAGCCCAACGAAAGAGTGGCTTTTATCGAGTAAAAAAGTTTTTAATTCCAGGTGGTTAAATAGTTCCAGTTCTTCTTGATAGGTATTCACCTGTAATAACTGACTAAAGGTATCGATTTGTTCGTCACTACCTAAAATAAAAAGTTTATCATAAAGCCTAATTTTTTCATGATGTGGCGGGGTCAAAATAATTTTTGGGCCACGATAAAGGGCGATCACATGAATGCCAAATTGTTGCGCCAGGTCCAATTCTTGTAGGGTTTTATTAATAAAATAATAATTATTTTGAATATCTGTCCCTTTTAAATTTACACCCCAAGCGCTTAATTCATCTTTGGAAATTTCTTGAATGCTAGGTGTTTTAATATTGGCTAGAAATCTTTTTTCTAACCAAGGATAAAATTTTTGCAGAGGTTTATGCAATAAACTAAATAGTGTAAACGCAATAATGATTAACAGTAAAATAATGGACCAGGTATGAAAATAGGTAATCGCTAAGGTCGTGATAACGGTTAAAGTGAAAATCCATCCTAAAGCGATGATAGGTCTAATCGCAGCATGGCGTCGGTGAGGGAAAGCACGGTAAGCAAAAATCATACCCCAGATAAACGGCGAGGCTAATAATAAAGCAATCAGACAGCTTAAGGTGTTTACCCAATAAGTTGCGGGGATCCATTCACTAATTTTTGGAAATATCCATTTTTCGCTTAAGCTAAAAATAATAGCCACCATGACACTGTTAATCAGTAAACGCGTGATATATTGACTATACACTGCTCGTTTTTTCTTAAGTCTGAGGTAGCGATGAATGAGTATCGTGTAATGGCTTAGTAGTTGTCTTACTCGTATGGGAAGATTTTTTTCCAAAAGTTTACTCAATGCAGCCGATGACATGATGAGATAGGGCGTAGTAAACGTGGTGACGGCCGATACGGCGATGATAATAGGAAATAGTGCAGGGCGTGTCACCTGTAATGTCAGTCCTAATCCGGCAATAATAAAAGAAAACTCACCAATTTGCGCCATACTAAAACCTGCGCGCACTGAAGTGGTTAAACTTTGTCCCGATGCTAATGCGCCGGTGCCGGTGGCAAGAATCTTAGCAATGATCGTGATGATAGAAATCAGCAACACTATCCATATATTTTGAATAATCATATTCGGATCGATAAGCATACCCACCGAAATGAAAAATACTGCCGCAAAAATATCGCGGATAGGCCGCATATATTGTTCAATAAACTGGATTAAATCCGTTTCAGCCAATATGGAGCCCATAATAAAGGCGCCCAATGCTGAAGAATAGCCAAAATAAGCAGCAATACAGACCAGCAATAAACACAATGCTACTGAGACGATGGTTAAGGTTTCTTGATTCGCGACATCGACTAGTTTTCGAATCAGCGTAGGAATTAAAAAATAACCGATCAAAAACCAACTGCCAACGACTATAAAAAGTTTAATAGCCGAGTCTGCGAGTGTGGCAGAAATAACGGCATGTGTGCCAACCACGATAGACAGACCGGCAAGTAATAAAATCGCGAGCAGATCTTCAACAATCAACACACCAAATACGAGTTCCGCAAAATGCTTGCTTTTTAAACCCAATTCTTCCATCGCTTTGATGATGATAGTGGTAGATGAGATGGAAAGTGCGGCACCTAAAAAAATACAATCATAAGTAGACCAGCCCAAAATTTTGCCTAGCATGAAACCAATAAATAAAACTATCAACACTTCAAACAAGCCGGTAATGATAGCCGGTGTTCCAACTCGTTTAAGTTTATGAAAACTAAAATCTAAACCGAGGGAGAACATCAAAAAGATAACGCCCAATTCTGAGAGCGTATGCAAGCTGGGTACATCGGCAACGAGATCATAGGGAGGAACATGAGGGCCGACAATAATTCCGGATAATAGATAACCCAATACGACCGGTTGTCTTATTTTTTGAAATAAAAGTGTGACTAAGCTGGCTACGCCTAGTATGACGGCTAAATCTTTAATAAGTGGAGCAAGGGGTTGCATAGATCTATTGTTAGTCGGCTTTTAGGATATAGCAAGTTTTTTTGCATGACTTTATATTGAAACTTACACTGAGTAACCTTTTTTCTTAGAACTTAATATTTCATTAAGATTTTTTCTTTACTCTAGGAGAGTGATCACATAAACAGTTTAAAACATTAATATAATAGGGTAGTAAATATGACAGAAATACAAGCGGTTGGCCTTCAGCGTAGAACCGTAAATATTATGGATAATTTTTTTGTTTATATTGATAAGCTTGATGACAAAAACATAGATAGTTATCAAATGAAGCTTGCTATTCGTGTTAAAGAATTTTTTGATGCTATGAATAATGTTGGTATCGAAGAGTTTGCAAGTTTACTTAAGAAACATCGATTTGAAAATATGGATCCTGCTCAACGACGAAAATACACCGATGCTTTTGACTGCTTAGTCGCATTTATTGTCGCCAAATACAATGAAAGGGATCTATTGCGTTATTTTCTCCCAAAAGAATCTACTATCGAAGTTAAACCGACACTAGAGTCAAATTCATGGCGTATTGTTTATTGGGCGCAACTCTTGGGTTACTGGGTAAGAAAATTATTTAATACACAACGATTTGAAATTGTTAACGCTGAGACTGCGAATGAATCTCTAGGATCAGCAATGGAGTTAATCAAGCAAAAGTTGAAAAAAGGTAATTATTTTGATTTACAACAAAATAGTGATTTTAAGGAAAATTTAAAAATGGTTGTTGGAAAATTTGTTGAAAATCGTAATTAAAGTGAATGTTGAACATGCAGAGAATGATACTTCAAGCAATGGAGATGTCCCACCGGGGCTTGCCGATTCAGATGAATCTTTTAGAGCAAGGGGGTATGCATTTGGATCATCAACATCGACATCAGAGCAAGCCACAAAATCAGTGCTATCACCACCACCGCCGCCGCCTCCTCCTACTCTTAGTGGTACTGGCGTAAGCCCAGGCCCATCTACTTCATCGGTTAAAACTACTAAAGCACCCGTTAGGAGTGCGCTTGGTAATGACAATAGTGTTTTATTTGATGACATTAAGAAAGGTATAAAACTTAAGTCGGTAGAAGAGAGAGGACAACTTCCAAATAAGCCTAACATCGAGAATAGCATGGATCTGAAAAATGTCTTTGAAAGAGTTCTTGGTAAAAATCGCCAGTTTATTGATCCCGATTTAGCAGAAATCCAGGATGAAGGTAATGATGAAGATTGGGCAGATGAACCTAAAACTTTGGGTAGCGAAACTACTACACAGTCCATTGCGATTCCGAGCAAAACCCAATCTCAAAAAATCACTAATACTTACGGAAGATTTTTTAGTAACCCTCATAGTTCTAAAACTGAAGAAATACAACCACCTAATGAGAATAGTTGTACTCTCTAAGATGACGGCTTCCTATTAAAAATTAGTGTTTTTGGAGTGGCTAGTTTAGCCGTTCATTACCGAAGGACATTGCTTATCACAATGTCCTTTTCTTTTGCATGCTGCGTACTCAGTCAATTTCGTCAAGAAACATCGCTGATTGGAGTTGAAGTGGTTGAATACAACCCTTATCATGATAGGGATGATAAAACGGAAAGATTAATTATGGAAATGTTGCTGAGTATTTTTGGAGTTTAAACTAAATGGGTAAGCAAAGCGCTATCGCCGATCAACAGACTAGCTTTTCGAACGATCTAAGCCTGAATAATCCCGTCAAGCTGGAACAACGTTATGGCGCAGCCAATTATGATCCTTTGCCGGTGGTACTCACTCGTGGTTTAGGTGCAGAGGTATGGGATGTCGCTGGTAAGCGTTATATCGATATGATGAGTGCTTACTCAGCGGTCAGTCATGGCCATAGTCATCCTCGCTTGGTAAAGGTTTTAACGCAGCAGGCACAACGCTTATCAATTTGTTCACGCGCTTTTTATAGTGATAGATTGGGCGCTTTTTTAAAGCATGCCTGCGATTTAACGCAGATGGAGCGTGCTTTACCCATGAACACGGGGGTTGAAGCGGTAGAAACAGCGATCAAAGCGGCTAGAAAATGGGCATATACCGTTAAAAAGGTCGCAGAAAATCAAGCTGAGATCATTGTTTGTCGAGGTAACTTTCATGGCCGTACCACAACCGTAGTGGGCATGTCATCAAAACCACAGTATCAGTTCGGTTTTGGTCCTTTTGCGCCAGGATTTAAAACCATAGAATATGGTGATGCAGCCGCTTTGTCGGCTGCAATCACGCCCAATACAGCGGCTTTTTTAGTGGAACCTATCCAAGGTGAACGAGGCATAGTTGTGCCGCCCAAAGGATATTTGCAAGCCATCGCAAAAGTCTGTAGAGAAAATAATGTTTTACTCATTTTTGATGAAATACAAACAGGTCTAGGTAGAACAGGCAAATTTTTGGCGTGCGAGCATGAGAATACTAAACCGGATGGTTTGATTCTGGGTAAAGCATTAGGTGGTGGTTTATTACCGGTCTCATTATTTTTAACCCGTCGTGATGTCATGGATGTTTTTACACCGGGTGATCATGGCAGTACTTTTGGTGGCAACCCACTGGCAGCGACGGTTGCTTTGGAAGCCTTAAACATATTGTTCGATGAAAATCTAATTCAACGTTCAGAAGAGCTAGGTGACTATTTACATCAAAACCTATTAAAAATTTCATCACCTTTAATCAAAGAAGTTCGTGGTAAAGGTTTATTCATCGGTGTCGAACTGGATGCACGCTATGCGAAAGGGCGTGACATTGTTTTACAGTTATTAGAACATGGTTTATTAAGCTATGAAACGCACGGTACGGTTATTCGTTTAGCGCCCCCTTTAGTTATTAGCAAAGAGCAATTAGATGAAGCGCTAACGATCCTGAAAAAAGTATTGTTAGCGAATACTGTTCAGCAAAATTAAAAGCATATTAATCAAAAATACTCGCAGCAATTGGATTTTTGGCAAGGCGCCGCGAAAACGAAACAACCGGAGTAGACATACATGAGGTTTGTGAGTTGAGCGGGAACGCAGAAAAAAATTCAAGTGCGAAGAGTACTAAGGTAGGTACCTAGACCGGTTAAAAACATTTGTACGGCAATGGTGGTTAATATCATTCCCATTAAACGTTCTAATGCAGCGATGACTTTGACGCCCAATAATTTTTGTAAAGGTACGGCAATTAAAAGTAGTAGTGTCGCTATCAGCGAAGCGGCTGCTAGCGCGGCAAACCATTCACCCATTCGATGCGGTGCTTCACTGGCGAATAAGATGACGGTTGTCATGGCGGAAGGGCCAGCGAGCAAAGGAATGGCCATAGGAACAATAAAAGGTTCTCCTTGAGATTGAATGGCCAATTTATTTTGCTCCATAGGGAATAACATTTTGATCGCAATAAGAAATAAAATAATTCCACCTGCGATGCCTAAGGCTTCTTCGGTAATATGCAAGCTGTCTAAGATAGGTTTTCCACAAAATAAAAAAAGTGTCAGGATAGCCAATGCAATTAAACTTTCGCGCAAAATAATTTTAGTACGTCGTTTTGGGTCAACTTGTTTGAGTAATGATAAGAAAACCGGGATATTTCCGAGCGGATCCATGACTAAAAAAAGTGTCACAGCCGCGGAATAAATGTTCATTTGAAAATGCATAATAAAAAGTGCTAAGAGTACACAAAAAATATTTATGTATTGTAATTGAGATAGTGGTTGACATCCAGCCTTGACTTTCGCAAAATAGCCCCTCAATTTTGAGGAGGGGTTCCCGAGCGGCCAAAGGGAGCAGACTGTAAATCTGCCGGCTCAGCCTTCGAAGGTTCGAATCCTTCCCCCTCCACCAGTTAATTTTTAGATATTAAACAAGAACGTCGTATTGCGGGTGTAGTTCAACGGTTAGAATTCCAGCCTTCCAAGCTGGCTATGTGGGTTCGATTCCCATCACCCGCTCCAAAAAGCGATGCAGGCAAACTAGCAACCAACTGGACAAATACTAAAAACTTAGCCCAGAAACGGAAAAGGGTACAGAAATTTTTAAATGCATGCAGGCCCACATGGCTCAGTGGTAGAGCACTTCCTTGGTAAGGAAGAGGTCACCGGTTCGATCCCGGTTGTGGGCTCCATGAGTAGAATTAGGCCAGTAGCTCAATTGGCAGAGCGGCGGTCTCCAAAACCGCAGGTTGGGGGTTCGATTCCCTCCTGGCCTGCCAAAAACTTAAGTGCGCAGAGTATATTTGATGCCGAAGGCTGCTGTTAACAGTGAGGCATTGATAAACCAAATCAAGTGACTCAGTTTTTTGCAGAAAATAGAAATAGGTGAAATGAAGAACGTAAAGCTTGAAAACAAGGCAACTAAAAAAGATTCCATGCTCTGGATCATGATGGGAGTTCTTTTTCTATTGACTATTTACGCCAATAGTTATTTTTCTCATCAGGCCATTGCTATTCGCTTGATAGGCTGGATAATAGGTGCGCTGGTGTTGGCATCATTATTTTTCTATACGACACTAGGCCGGCGGTTTTGGGCGTTTGCACAAGCTTCACGTGCTGAACTACGCAAAGTAGTATGGCCATCACGAGAAGAAACCGTGCGTACTACTTTGATTGTTATGGCGATGGTTGTGGTAGCGGGTTTGTTTTTATGGGGTATAGATACACTCTTATTATGGGCAGTTGCTTTTTTAACAGCGTAAATGAAGAGGATAGTTAACGTATGACAGAAAAAAAATCAGAACTTCATTCCGATGTTTCAGAGCAATCGTCAAACGATCCTGTTTCAACTAATGAAAAATCACCTAAAGCAGAAGAAAAAACTGCGCATGGACCTATGCAATGGTATGTCGTACAAGCGCGTTCAGGCTATGAGCGCAAGGTTTTGGATGCTTTAAATGAACGAATTAAGCAGCAAGGTCTAACAGAGAAATTTGGTCAAATTATTGTGCCGACTGAAGAGGTGGTCGAAATTCACCAAGGTCGTAAGCGTAAAACAGCACGTAAATTTTATCCAGGATATGTTTTAGTTGAAATGGATATGGATGAAGATAGTTGGTATCTCGTTCAAAAAACGCCAGGCGTGATTAAATTTATCGGTGGAACAAGTGATAAGCCAGTGCCTCTGAGCAGTAAAGAGGTTGATAAGATTTTACAACGTATGCAAGAAGGGGTAGATAAACCTCGGCCGAAAGTCTTGTTTGAAGTGGGCGAAGTGGTCCGTGTCGTGGATGGACCTTTTGCTGACTTTAATGGTGAGGTTGAAGAAGTAAACTATGAAAAAAATCGTATGCGCGTCTCAGTTATTATTTTTGGCCGCTCCACACCGGTTGAATTAGAGTTTGGTCAAGTTAAAAAAGCTTGATGCATTGTGGGCCCTTTTTTAGTAAGAAAGGGATGGAAATAAACGATGGGAAGCTTAATTGTATTAAGCGTTAAACCCGGAGGTAAAAATGGCAAAGAAAATACAAGCCTATGTAAAGTTACAGGTAAAAGCCGGCGAGGCTAATCCTGCGCCACCTATTGGTCCTGCTTTGGGGCAACAAGGGGTGAATATTATGGAATTTTGCAAGGCCTTTAATGCGCGTACGCAAAATGTAGAAAAAGGCATGCCGATGCCAGTAGTGATTACGGTACACACCGATCGTAGCTTTACCTTTATTATCAAAACTCCCCCTGCTTCTTATTTAATTATGAAGGCAGCCGGGATCAGCAAAGCGAGTAGTATCCCCAACAAAAATAAAGTCGGTAAAATTACTCGTAAACAACTGGCTGAGATTGCAACAGTTAAAATGCCTGATCTAACCGCAGGCGATTTAGAAGCTGCTATGCGCACGATAGCGGGTACGGCGCGTAATATGGGTGTTGAAGTCGAGGGGGAAGCTAAAAATGGCTAAGTTAAGTAAACGTTTCCGTGTGATTAAAGAAAAGCTGCTTCCTGGGAAGGTATATACAGTTGCAGAAGCCATCGCTTTGCTCAAAGAGTTTCCAGTTAAATTCAACCAGAGTGTGGATGTTAGTATCAATTTAGGCGTTGATCCACGAAAATCGGACCAAACCGTTCGTGGCGCTGTAGTATTGCCCCATGGAATAGGTAAGACACCACGAGTTGCTGTGTTTGCTCAGGCGGCCAATGCCGAAGCCGCGAAGGCAGCAGGTGCTGATATCGTGGGCTTTGAGGATTTGGCTGAAAGCATTAAAGCCGGTAACTTAGATTTTGATGTGCTGATTGCAACGCCTGACGCTATGCGCTTAGTCGGCCAACTTGGTCAGATATTAGGACCAAGAAACTTGATGCCTAATCCTAAGATAGGCACAGTAACGATGGATGTAAATACGGCGGTTGCCAACGCAAAGTCGGGTCAGGTGCGCTACCGTGCCGATAAGGGCGGAATAATCCACTGTACTATTGGTAAGTTGAGTTTTGAGACTCAGCAATTACTGCAGAATTTAGAGGTTCTGGTAGGAGCGGTTAAAAAGGCTAAGCCAGCTACAGCTAAAGGTGTTTATTTAAAGAAGCTGAGTCTTTCCAGTACGATGGGCCCTGGTTTATTAATTAATTTGGCATCCTTAGAGGCAAGTTAAGTAGAGTATCCGGAATAACGGTTTACGGCTTGACTATTTAGCGTATTTAGGATAGAAGAGCTACCCCCACTTGATATAATAGTGGGAATGAATTCGCAGTTAAAGGGCTTTCCCTCTAACTGTCGGAGACCGTAGGTGCGCCGGCATTAAAAAGATAGATTTCAAAGTCCCTCTTGATAATTTGGTGCTTAATTTATTACCTACGCAGACGGTGAACCTTTACGGCCACCGAGCCTTTAACCATCATCCAGTAGTAGTCGATGGTTGAACAATACATGAGGAGAAAACCAACGTGACATTAAGACTTGAAGATAAACAGGCCATTGTTGCGGAAGTTGGAGAGGTTGCAAAAAATGCGTTATCAGCAGTCACTGCTGAATATCGTGGTTTAAGTGTAGGGGAAATGAGTCAATTACGCTTACAAGCACGCAGTTCTGGAGTGTATTTACGTGTCGTGCGTAATACCTTGGCGCGTCGTGCTTTAGAAGGTACAGGCTTTGCGTGTTTACAAGATACGCTGGTAGGTCCTTTACTTTTGGCGTTTTCCCAACAAGAGCCAGGTGCAGCAGCGCGGCTTATTCGAACATTTACTAAGCAAAATGAAAAATTGGTCGTTAAGGCAGTTGCCTTTGATGGTCAATTACTAGCAGTGAATGAACTCGAAAAACTCGCGAATCTTCCAACCCGTAATGAAGCAATTGCGACATTGATGGCAGTTATAAAAGCACCGATTACTAAGTTAGTGCGTACACTGGCTGAACCACAAGCCAAACTGGTACGTACATTGGCTGCTGTGCGTGATAAGCAACAAGTAGCCGCATAATGCGCTGTAGATACTCACAGCAATGGGATTTTTGGCAAGGCGCCGCGACAATGAGCAACCGGAGTGTATTAGACATACATGAGGATTGCGAGTCGAGCGGTAACACAGACAAAAATTCAAGTGCGAAGAGTATAAGTTAAAGTTATTTTTTTGGAGTGATTAATATGAATGCTAAAGCAAAAGAAGATGTATTAGATACAATTTCTAACATGAGTGTCATGGAAGTTGTTGATCTTATTAAGAATATGGAAGAAAAATTTGGTGTTTCTGCAGCCGCCGCTACAGTCGCCGTGGCAGCAGCACCTGGTGCAGCAGCGGCAGCGGTTGAAGAAAAAACCGAATTCAATGTTGAGTTGAAAGAAGTGGGTCCTAATAAGATCAATGTGATTAAAGTAGTGCGCGAAGAAACTGGCCTTGGCTTAAAAGAGGCTAAAGATTTAGTTGAATCAGCACCTAAAGCGGTCATTAAAGAAGGTATGTCTAAAGCAGATGCCGAAAAGCTTATCGCTAAGCTTACAGAAGCTAAAGCTGTAGGCGAAATGAAATAAGTTTTATAACACTAAAAGAATGCTCAGATTTATGCTGGGCATTCTTTATGTTATGAAACTAGTTTCTAAGCATATATTTTTAATCTTTAAATGTGCAGTACATTATATAAGATTTGGATTTAAGACGATGTTGGTCGTAGGACGTAGGGTTAAATAGGGACTAAGAGTGAGATTGAAGTTCTATAATTCACTGAAATTGTGTAAAAAATAGACTTTAAAGCGTTATCAATAACCAACATAAACATAGGCCCAGACATAATGGGCGCGATTTTTCTTTATTTATTCTGTTCTCTAACTAGGTGAACTTTAGATGGTAATTCGGACATCCCCAGCAACTGAGCAAACAAATACCCCTTATTCATTTACTGAAAAAAAACGTATTCGTAAAAATTTTGGTAAACAAGCGACCATAATGGAAGCGCCCTATTTATTAGCGACGCAAATTGAGTCTTATCATCGATTTTTACAAACAGATACCTCGCCGGATGCGCTAGAAGATGTGGGACTTAATGCCGCATTTAAATCTATATTTCCTATTTCTTCTTATTCTGGTGGCGAAGCTACGTTGGAATATATTAATTATCGAATCGGGCAACCGCCTTTTGATGTTAAAGAATGCCAAGCCCGCGGTTTAACTTACGGCGCTCCTTTACGTGTAAAAATGCGTTTAATTATTTACGATAAAGAAGCAGCGCCAGGTTCAACAAAGCTCAAGTATATTAAAGAACAAGAAGTTTACATGGGCGAGCTGCCATTGATGACTGATACAGGAAGTTTTGTGATTAATGGAACGGATCGGGTGGTAGTTTCACAGTTACATCGTTCACCCGGTGTGTTTTTCGAGCATGATAAAGGTAAAACGCATTCTTCAGGTAAATTGTTATACGCGGCGAGAATTATTCCGTATCGCGGTTCTTGGTTAGATTTTGAATTTGATCCTAAAGATAATTTGTTTGTTCGTATTGATAGACGACGTAAATTAGCCGCAACCATATTATTACGCGCATTAGGTTATACCTCAGAAGAGATATTAGAGTTATTTTTTAGTAATAATGTCTTTCATCTAAAGGGTGAGAAGGTTGTTTTAGATTTAGTGCCCGAACGTTTGCGTGGTGAAATAGCGAGCTTTGATATTAAAGATGCCAGTGGCAAAGTGATTGTTGAGCAAGGTCGGCGTATTGCGGTAAGACAAATTCGTGAAATAGAAAAAGCTAAGATCAAACACTTAGAGTTACCGATAGATTACTTGATTGGCAAAACATTGGCCAAGCCTATTATTAATGCAGAAACCGGCGAAATTTTATTTGAAGCGAACACAGAATTAAGTGCAGATACTGTCAAAAAATTAATAGAAGCACAGATAGAAAAAATAGAAACCTTATATACCAACGATTTAGATTCGGGTGCTTATATCTCTACCACCTTACGTATTGATCCAAGTCACAGTCAGCAAGAAGCATTGGTAGAAATTTACCGTATGATGCGTCCGGGTGAGCCACCCACTAAAGAAGCTGCGGAGGCTTTATTTAAAAATTTATTTTTTGTTTTGGATCGTTACGATTTATCTGCAGTAGGACGGATGAAGTTTAATCGTCGCTTAGGCCGTGAAGAAATTACTGGGTCTGGTACCTTGACCAAAGATGATATTGTGGCTGTGTTACGCGCATTGATCGAAATACGTAATGGTAAAGGCGATGTGGATGATATCGATCATTTAGGCAATCGTCGCGTACGTAGTGTCGGTGAAATGGCCGAAAATCAATTTCGTATTGGTTTAGTGCGTGTTGAACGAGCCGTTAGAGATCGTTTAAGCGTGGCTGAATCTGAAAATTTAATGCCGCAAGATCTTATTAATGCTAAGCCTATCTCAGCGGCAATCAAAGAGTTTTTTGGTTCCAGTCAATTATCGCAGTTCATGGATCAGGTGAATCCGCTCTCCGAAATTACGCATAAACGTCGCGTATCTGCCTTAGGGCCTGGCGGTCTAACCCGTGAACGAGCAGGTTTTGAAGTTCGAGACGTGCATCCTACGCATTACGGTCGTGTTTGTCCGATTGAAACACCTGAAGGACCGAACATTGGATTAATCAATTCTTTGGCGGTGTATGCTCGAACTAACCATTATGGTTTTCTTGAAACACCGTATCGTAAAGTTGAAAATGGTAAAGTAACCAAAGAGATTCAATATTTATCGGCCATTGAAGAAGGTAAATATGTCATTGCGCAGGCCAACACACGTCTTGATGGCCATGGTAAGTTGATCGATGACTTAATTCCTTGTCGGCATCGTAACGAGTCGATGCTGACGACCGCAGATAAAGTCAATTATATGGATATTTCACCGGCCCAAGTTGTTTCGGTGGCAGCCTCTTTGATTCCCTTCTTAGAACATGACGATGCAAACCGTGCATTGATGGGTTCGAACATGCAACGTCAAGCGGTGCCTACCTTGCGTACTGAAAAACCTTTAGTGGGTACCGGTATGGAACGTAAAGTAGCGGTAGACTCCGGTGTGGTTGTAGTGGCTAAACGTGGCGGTTTTATTGATTCCGTTGATGCAGGTCGTATCGTCGTTCGTGTTGATGATAAAGAGGCAACAGCAGGCACGGCCGGTGTCGATATTTACAATCTGACAAAATATACGCGCTCTAATCAAAATACCTGTATTAATCAACGGCCTTTAGTAAAGAAAGGCGATATGATTAAGAAGGGCGACGTTATGGCGGACGGTCCTTCTACCGACTTAGGTGAGTTAGCTTTAGGGCGTAATCTGCTGGTAGCTTTCATGCCGTGGAATGGATACAACTTTGAAGATTCTATTTTGATTTCTGAGCGGGTTGTTTCTGAAGATCGTTTTACCACGATACATATCGAAGAATTAACCTGTATTGCACGTGACACTAAATTAGGGACCGAAGAAGTTTCATCCGATATTCCCAATGTTGGCGAAAGTGCTCTCTCTAAATTAGATGAGTCGGGTATTGTGCATTTAGGCGCTTGGGTAGAAGCCGGTGACATATTGGTTGGAAAAGTAACACCTAAGGGTGAAACGCAGTTAACACCTGAAGAAAAACTATTACGCGCGATATTTGGCGAAAAAGCGTCGGATGTAAAAGACAGTTCGCTACGTGTGCCTTCTGGAATGCGTGGTACAGTCATTGATGTTCAAGTATTCACGCGAGATGGTTTAGAAAAAGATAAACGCGCGTTAAGTATTGAAGAAATGGCTTTAGATAAAATTAAAAAAGATTTATACGACGAGTTTAGAATTTTAGAAAATGATTGTTATCAACGTCTAGAAACCTTATTGATCGGTGCTACGGCGAGCAATGGACCGAATAAATTAAAGTCAGGTAGCAAAGTTACCTGTGAATATTTACAAAATCTGGCTAAAGATCAATGGTTTTCCGTCAGCTTGCGTGATGAAGCGGCTAACCAGCAATTAGAAGCCGTTGCCAAACAGTTAGAAGCGGCACGTCTCGCATTAGATGAGAAGTTTGAGAATAAACGAAAAAAACTAACCCAAGGTGACGATTTAGCACCTGGCATACTTAAGATTGTTAAAGTTCATTTAGCCATCAAGCGTTGTATACAGCCCGGAGATAAAATGGCCGGTCGACATGGTAATAAGGGAGTTATTTCTACCATCATTCCCGTAGAAGATATGCCCTATATGGAAGATGGCACACCGGTTGATATCGTTCTTAACCCTTTAGGCGTACCATCACGTATGAATGTGGGTCAGGTGCTGGAAACGCATTTAGGTTGGGCAGCAAAAGGTTTAGGTATCAAAATTGGTGACATGCTGGATGCGCAAAAAAATATTAAAGAAATTAAACACTTCTTAGGGTCTATTTATAACGACACGAAAGAAACGGCACAAAAAGTAGATTTAGACAAATTATCGGATGAGTCTGTTGTTGAGCTGGCGCAAAATTTACGTCACGGCGTGCCTATGGCAACACCTGTTTTTGATGGTGTGACCGAAGCGGAAATTAAACGCATGTTGCGCTTGGCTGATTTGCCAGAATCAGGACAAACCACGCTCTATGATGGTAGGACCGGCGAACGTTTTGAACGACTTGTTACGGTGGGTTATATGTACATGCTTAAGTTGAATCATTTAGTCGATGATAAGATGCATGCACGTTCTACTGGATCGTATAGCTTAGTCACTCAACAACCACTGGGCGGTAAAGCGCAATTTGGTGGTCAGCGGTTTGGTGAAATGGAAGTTTGGGCGTTAGAAGCTTATGGAGCGGCTTATACTTTACAAGAAATGTTAACAGTCAAATCGGATGACGTTGCCGGTCGAACCAAGATGTACAAGAACATTGTTGATGGTGACCATCAAATGGAAGCGGGTATGCCAGAATCATTTAACGTATTAGTCAAGGAAATACGCTCCTTGGCAATTAATGCAGAATTAGAAACCAAAGATTAACCTGAAGTGGGGACTATAACCTTGGCTACATCTAAACCAAAAGCAGACACTGTAAAGTCAGAGCTTGAGCAGGCTACGACGATTGCATCCGAACTAGTGAAGCCAGAGCCCGCTCAAGAAAGCTTGGCGAGCATGGCGGAAGCGATCGAGTCGAACGCAAACAATGAAAGAAACAAAGTATTTGCTGATAAACCGTTGATGTCGGATTTATTGGGAATATTGAAGCAAGAAGATTATTTGGATGAGTTTGATAATATTCGTATCTCCTTAGCTTCGCCGGAAATGATTCGTACTTGGTCTTATGGTGAAGTTAAAAAACCAGAGACCATTAATTACCGCACTTTCAAACCTGAAAGAGATGGTTTGTTTTGTGCAAAAATCTTCGGGCCGATTAAGGATTATGAATGTCTATGTGGTAAGTACAAGCGGCTTAAACATCGTGGTGTGATTTGTGAAAAATGCGGTGTTGAAGTGGCATTGACTAAAGTACGACGTGAGCGTATGGGTCATGTCGAACTGGCAAGCCCAGTCGCCCATATTTGGTTTTTAAAGTCTTTACCATCACGTATCGGTTTATTACTCGATATGACATTACGCGATATAGAACGCGTTCTATATTTTGAAGCATTTGTGGTCATAGAGCCAGGCATGACAACCTTGGAACGTGGTCAGCTTTTAACTGATGAGCAATACTTAGAAGCTATCGAAGAACATGGTGACGAATTTGATGCGCGTATGGGTGCCGAAGCCATACAGCAATTACTGATCACCTTAAATATGAAGGAAGAAATCAATACCTTACGTGAAGAGATTCCCAATACCAGCTCGGAAACCAAATTAAAAAAATTCTCCAAACGCTTAAAACTGTTAGAAGGATTTGACCAATCCGGTAATAAACCAGAATGGATGGTGTTAACCGTATTGCCCGTACTCCCACCTGATTTACGTCCTTTAGTACCTTTAGATGGGGGACGTTTTGCGACGTCGGATCTGAATGATCTTTATCGACGTGTGATCAATCGTAATAACCGTCTTAAGCGTTTATTAGATTTGAACGCACCCGACATTATCGTGCGTAACGAAAAACGTATGTTGCAAGAATCAGTAGATGCGTTATTGGATAACGGTCGACGTGGTCGTGCTATTACTGGTAGTAATAAACGACCATTAAAATCTTTGGCGGACATGATCAAAGGTAAACAAGGTCGATTTAGACAAAATTTACTGGGTAAACGTGTCGATTATTCAGGTCGTTCGGTCATCGTAGTGGGCCCTACATTAAAATTGCATCAATGTGGTTTACCGAAAAAAATGGCTTTAGAGTTATTTAAGCCTTTCATTTTAAGTAAATTACAATTCCGTGGCTTAGCGTCTACGATCAAGGCTGCTAAGAAAATGGTAGAAAATGAGTCTCCTGAAGTTTGGGATATACTCGAAGATGTGATTCGTGAACATCCGGTCTTATTAAACCGAGCACCTACCTTGCATCGTTTAGGTATACAAGCATTCGAACCTATATTAGTCGAAGGCAAGGCAATCCAGTTGCATCCTTTAGTTTGTACCGCTTATAACGCGGACTTTGACGGTGACCAAATGGCGGTACACGTTCCATTAACCATCGAAGCCCAACTAGAAGCGCGTACGTTGATGATGTCGACTAACAACATTTTATCTCCCGCGAATGGCGAGCCGATTATCCTTCCGACTCAGGATGTGGTGTTAGGACTTTATTATTTAACGCGAGACAAAATCAATGCTAAAGGCGAAGGCTTAATTTGTGCCGATGTTAACGATGTGCGTCAGTTGTATGATGCAGGCTATGCAGATTTACATGCCAAGATTAAAGTGAGAATAACTGAAGTGTTATTCGATGCGAAAGGTGAACGTAACGAGTCGGTTAAGCTAATTGACACCACCGTGGGTAGAGCTTTGTTACGTGAAACGCTGCCAGATGGCTTACCTTTTTCTCTAATTAATAAAACACTGAATAAAAAGGCAATACTAAGTCTTATCAATGAATGTTATCGACGTTTGGGTTTGAAAGCGACGGTTATTTTTGCTGATAAATTGATGTATACCGGCTTTGGTTATGCCACACGTGCCGGTATTTCGGTAGGGATTGAAGATTTGATCATTCCTGAAAATAAAGCCGCAATTATCGCGGCCGCTGAAACCGAAGTAAAAGAAATTGAAGCGCAATATGCATCCGGTTTAGTCACGCAGGGAGAACGTTACAACAAGGTGGTTGATATTTGGTCGCGTACCAATGATCAAGTGGCTAAAGCGATGATGGAAAAATTAGCCACCGAAAATGTTACGGCTGCTGATGGTACTATTGTATCGCAAGAGTCATTTAATCCAGTGTATATGATGGCAGACTCAGGCGCCCGGGGTTCACCCGCGCAAATGCGTCAGTTGGCCGGTATGCGAGGTTTGATGACTAAACCGGACGGTACCATTATTGAGACACCGATTACGGCTAACTTCCGTGAAGGTTTAGACGTATTGCAGTACTTTATTTCTACACACGGTGCGCGTAAAGGTTTGGCGGATACCGCACTTAAGACCGCTAATTCCGGTTATCTGACCCGACGTCTGGTTGACGTAGCTCAAGATATGGTGGTTACTGAAGATGATTGCGGAGCGACCTTAGGCATTGCTATTACTCCCCATGTTGAAGGTGGAGAAATCATGGTGCCATTACGTGAGCGTGTATTAGGCCGCGTATTGGCTGAAGATGTTAGCTTGCCAGGTAGTGACGATATTGTGGTAAATAGAGGAACCTTATTAGATGAAGATTGGGTCAATATCTTAGAAGAGCGAGCAGTGGATCAAGTTAATGTGCGTTCGCCGATTACCTGTGAAGCTAAATATGGTATCTGTGCTGCCTGTTACGGCCGTGACTTAGCGCGTGGTCATTTAGTGGGTATTGGTGAATCAGTCGGCGTTATCGCTGCTCAGTCGATAGGGGAGCCCGGTACACAGTTAACCATGCGTACCTTCCATATTGGTGGTGCGGCTTCGCAGGTGGCTTTGGCTAATCATATCCAAGTGAAATCTAAGGGTCGCATTAAATTGCATAATATCAAGCTCGTCAAACACAATGATGGGCATTATGTGACGGTCTCACGTTCAGGTGAATTAACGCTGTTGGATCCTCAGGGTCGTGAAAGAGAACGTTATAAGCTGCCTTATGGTGCTGCTATTAAAGTTTCTGACGGTACCGAAGTGGTGCCAGGGCAATTAATTGCTCAATGGGATCCACATACGCATCCCGTGGTAACGGAAGTAGCCGGCTATGTTAAGTTTATCGACTTAATCGACGGTATTACCATGAATCGACAAACCGATGAACTTACCGGTTTAACCAGTATTGTGGTCATGGATTCCAAGCAACGTGGCTCAGGAGGTAAAGAATTACGTCCTATGGTAAGACTTACCGATAAAGAAGGTAATGATCTGTTCTTGCCGGGTACGCGTTTACCAGCGCATTATTTCTTGCCGATTAATGCTATTTTGAGTTTGGAAGATGGCGCTGCGGTTGGCGTGGGTGACATTGTCGCACGTATTCCACAAGAAACTTCAAAAACCCGTGATATTACCGGTGGTTTACCACGTGTCGCGGATCTTTTTGAAGCACGTAAGCCTAAAGAGCCTGCCATCTTAGCGGAAATATCCGGCATCATTAGCTTTGGTAAAGAAACGAAAGGTAAACGACGTTTAGTGATTACTGGCAATAACGGCGAAGCGTTTGAAGCGCTAATTCCTAAATGGCGTCACGTGACGGTGTTTGAAGGTGAACACGTAGAGCGAGGTGAAATTGTCGCCGATGGACCTTTAAATCCACATGATATTTTACGTTTGTTAGGGATTAACGCACTGACTAATTATATCGTCAGTGAAGTTCAGGAAGTGTATCGATTACAAGGGGTGAAGATCAATGATAAACACATTGAAGTAATCGTTCGTCAGATGTTACGTAAAGTAAATATCCTTGACTCCGGTGAAAGTCGTTACCTAAAAGGCGAGCAATTGGAAGAATCACGTCTCAAAGAAGAAAATAGGAAGCTGGTTGCTGAAAATAAATTACCGGCACGTTTTGAAGCGGTATTGTTAGGTATTACCAAAGCTTCGTTGGCGACGGATTCCTTTATCTCAGCCGCGTCATTCCAAGAAACGACACGTGTATTAACCGAGGCGGCGGTTACTGGAAAACGTGATGAACTGAAAGGATTAAAAGAAAACGTGATAGTCGGGCGTTTAATTCCTGCAGGAACTGGATTTGCTTATCATGCTGAAGCGCGTCGTCAGCGGGCTGCTAATATATTGGCAAAACAACAACGTTTAACGGCTGCTGCGGCACCACAAATGACAGCGAGTGATGTGGAACAAGCGCTGAGTGAGGCGTTATCTGAGCCTAAGAAAGATGAGAAGTAATACTATCTATCGTTAAATCTTCTCTAGTTTATAAAAAAATGCACTTTACGGTGCATTTTTTTTAATCTTTTTGTAACACTTCCCCTATACATTAAATAGTGAAAATCAGCTGAAGAAAGTTCAGCGCGTTCATTTTTTGTTAATAATCTTCTGCTTTAATTGGCAGATATATCAATTTTTTTGATATGAGATATTAACAAAAAAAGAATAATCCCATGAAAAAGATACTATTTGCAGCTGAAATACACGACCTTAAAGAAAATTTAAAACGACGTGGAAAATCTTTTAAAGCAGGGATGCTTTTATTAGTCGATGCTTTAAAAAACATTGAACTTACAAAAAATGTCAATAATAAAGAAACGAGTCAATTGATAGAAAAATATATAGCTATCATCGTTTGTATTGATGAGTTTTACGAAGAATACACGTCGAAGTTGGATGTTATCACTTCTCTAGATGGAGGAAAGCAAAATTTAAGTGATTTGCTTAGCAAGTATACACAGCTATTGCAGGCAAATATCGTATTAAAAGACCCTTTTCAATCTTTATGTGAGGCAGAACGTTATTCGGTGTGGAAAAATGGACGAGAAGCTTTGGATACGGTGGTTAAAAGCAGTCAATTTGAAGTAACTGGTATGACTGTTAAAAGTAATCAACTTGAAGTGACACAGCAAGAAATTCCTTACCATGATCAGGATCTTTTGGCTGAAGAATATAAAAAGATTAACGATAAAACTTCACCATTCTGGTTTAAGTGGTTATCACCTTGGCAACAAGGTTTTATTCGAGCTAATCAAGCTACGCTATTAAAAAATACTATTCCATCTTCTTTACGTTCTGTCCCTGGGCTGGCGAATTTATCAAAACACGTTTGCCGTATTAACGGTGTTGAAAGCTTAGCTTATTTTCGGCATGCCACGCCAAGGCCGGTGGATTTGATGAATAATAAAGATGCTTACGATGAAGAATACCGCGTAACCTGTTTGAATATGGCCAGTCAGATTAGATTGAGTTTGGAGGAACAAATTAAACGGGCTGGTGCAAAACAAATGAGAGAAGCTGTTATTTTAACGCAATCACTGTTGTCACCCGGAACAGCAGCCGATCTTAAGAGTAAGATTTCTGGACCTAGTGACAATGACACCGAGATATACAAAATGAAGGAGGAGATCGTTGAGCTCTTTCAATACGCATTATCTCACCCTAATAAGTCTGTAGATGAAAAACACGTGCGACTAAAAGTATTATTTTTTAGTTTAAATCAAGCAATTTATTAT